>DASPXY010000411.1:0-5905 GCA_035637055.1 Gemmataceae bacterium
CGCGGCGGCGCGCAACCTGCCGATCCATTTCCACGTCGCAGGCTTTACCGACCGCGACGACGTCCTGCGGCAGTTGCCGAACGTGTCCATCACGGGGCCGTATCGCGAGGAGGAGGCGTTCAACCTGCTCGCGGGGCTCAACTGCCACTGTGCGTTCTTCCCCTCGGTGTGGCCGGAGACCTACTGTTACACGCTCTCGATTGCGCTGCTCGGGCGGCTGTTCCCGGTCGCCTTCGACCTCGGCGCCCCGGCGGAACGTATCCGCGCGGCCGGCGTGGGCCACGTCTTCCCGCTGACGACGGATGCGGCGGTGGTCAACGGCGAACTGCTCAGCCTCACCGATCGGCTGACCGAGCCGCTGCCGGAGTCACGCGAGGCGCCGGCAGCGTACCCGAAGCTTCTTTCGGACTATTACGGCCTGTTTTGGGGGAGGACGCAGGCCGCTTGATCAGGGCTCGTTCTCCCCTCTCCCGCCAGGGGAGAGGGGAGCAAGCCAGGGCCGACCCCACGCAATCCGGAGGGCGTTATGGAAATCACGAGCGAGCGCTATTATCCGTGGATCTACAATCCGGCACTGATGCCGTTCGAGCCGTTCATCTCCTACGAACACTGGCACCGCTACCGCTACGCGGCCGCCTTCGTCGCCGGCAAGGCGGTCCTCGACATCGCCTCCGGCGAGGGCTACGGCAGCGCCTTCCTCGCCCAGCACGCCGCCTCCGTCGTCGGCGTGGACCTCCACGAGCAAGCCGTCGCTCATGCGCGCGAGCATTACCCGCGGCCCAACCTGTCGTACCTGTGCGGCAGCGCCGGGGCCATCCCCATTGCCGGCGAGCATCTTTTCGATGTGGTCGTCTCCTTCGAGACCATCGAACACCTTGATGCCCCGACCCAGACCGCCTTCGCCGCCGAGGTCAAACGCTTGCTCAAGCCCGATGGCTTGCTGCTCGTCTCGACGCCTAACCGCACCCTTTACTCTGACCCCTACAAAGACAAGAACCCCTACCATTTGCGGGAGTTCACCACCGCCGAGTTCGCCGCCTACTTGCAAAGCCATTTCGGCTACGTGCGCCTGCTCAGCCAACACCTCTACCCCGCGAGCTACATCTGGAACCTGGACGGCCAATCCGAGGGCTTGCGCGAGTACCAGATGGCCCTCGCCGAGAGCCGTTTCGAGCCAACCGTCGGCGATGGCAAGGAAACTCTCTACCTGATTGCGGTCTGCACGGACGACGCCGCACAAGCCGCGTCGCTGCCGGTGCCCGACTCGCTGCTGCTGGACCTGAGCGCGGTCGGCTTTCGTGGCCTGCCGGAGCGGGAGCACTTCCACGCCAGCAAGCTCTACGTCGATACCGGCGCTGGCTTTCACGAGGACGTTGGCTGTCAGCGCGTCATCGACTTCCGCCGCGACTCCTTTACCGTGACTTTCCCACTCGGGGAATTCGGCACGGTACAGCGGCTGCGCTGGGATCCCCTGGAGCAGAGGCTATGCCGGCTCCGTGTCCGTGCGGTGTCCTGGGAGGACGCCGGCGGCGCCACGCACCACCTGGATCTCGACCGACTGACCACCAACGGCAGTACCGGGGCAGATGGCTTCGTCACGTTCGAGACGCTCGATCCAACCTTCCACTTGCCCATTGCCGGGGAGATCCGCAGCGTCACGATCGAGGGCGAGGGTGGCATCGCCAGTGTGGACACGTCGCTGCGCGAACTCGAGCGCCTGGCCCGGACGCGGGCCGATCTGGTGAGCGACCGCGAGCGCGAGTTGGAGGCAACGCGGCAAGTCGCCCAGGCGCGCGAGCGCGACCTGTATGCCAGGGAACACATCCACGAGACGACCCTGTACGCGGATACCGGGACGGGCTTTCGCGAGGAGGTCAATTGTCGTCAGGTGGTCGATTCCCACGAGGGCAGGATCGCGGTCAGCTTTACTCCGCAGGGGTTCGGCGCTGTCAAGCGGCTGCGCTGGGATCCCGTCGAGCGAAGGTTGTGCCGGCTGCATGTCCGCGCAGTGCATTGGGAGGACGCTGACGGCACGATGCACGATCTCGATCTCGATTTGCTAACTACCAACGGCACCCCCGAGCCCGATGGCTTCGTCAGGTTCGCGACGGGCGACCCCATGGTGTTCTTACCCATTGCAGGGGCCGTGCAGCGGGTGACGGTGGAATTCGACTGCACCGTCAGCACGGCGGACACGTCCCTGACCGAGCTGGAACACCTGGCGCAAGCGCGCGAACAACGCATGCGAAGCCAACTGGAGGCCGCACGCGACGAACTCAGGGTTCGCGGGGAGCAACTGCACGAGCGCGGCCAGCAGTTCGCCGAGTTGACCGCGCGTCTGGCGGCGCGGGAGACAGACATTCAGAGAGTTGCGCGGCAAATCCGGGAACTCAAGGAGGCCCTGCACGCCCGTGAGCGCGAACTCCGGGCGGCGAGCGTGGTGATCGAGGAAATGCGACAAGAATTCGCTCTCGCCGTCTGCGCGTGACAGACACTCCCAGCCCCTACGGGGCTTGTCCAGCGCCGGACTCTGCGGTAGCGTGAAGCACGATTCTTCCACCATCGCTGCGGCACACTACAGGAGAAGCCTGTGCGCATTGGCATCCTCGCAGACGTTCACGAGCACATTCCCCGTTTGCAGGCGGCACTGGAGCGCTGCCAGCGTGAAAACGTCGATCGCCTTGTGCTACTCGGCGACGTCTTCGACGTGGGCCGGCGATTGACCGAGACCGTCGCCCTCCTGGCTCAAGCCGGGGTAGTCGGCGTCTGGGGCAATCACGAACTCGGCCTGTGCCACGAGCCGGACGAGCATATCCGACGGACCTATGCCGGCCCGGTGCTTGACTACATGGCCACGCTGCGGCCGCGCCTCGAAGTCGAGGACTGCCTTTTCACACACGGCTTGCCCTGCTGGGATCCGACCGACCCGGCGATGTATTACCTGGGCGAACGGCCGGAGTCGGCGGCAGCACGAGCGAACTGCTTCGAGGCTGTGCCGCACCGGGTTCTGTTCCTCGGCCATTTCCACCGCTGGCTGGCGGCGACGCCGCACGCTTGCCTCGATTGGGACGGCACCAAACCGCTCCTGCTCCCGCGCGACGAGCGTTACCTGGTCGAGATCGCCGCCGTGGCCGACGGGTGGTGCGCCGTCTATGACACCGTGGAGTGCCGGTTAGAACCGCAGCGGCTCGCCGACGGCAGCATCCGACAACCGCCCCAACCCAAGACCACGCCATGAGCCTCGCCGCCTTCCTCGAACAGCGACGCCCCGAGTGGAAAAAGCTCGAAGCGCTCCTCGAACACGTCGAGGGCAGTGGCCTGGCGGCGCTCGACGATCAGCAGGCGGTCGCCTTCGCCCAGCTCTACCGCCGAGCCGCCTCCGACCTCAACCAGGCTCAAACCTTCGTGAGCGGCGACGCTACCGGCGGCTATCTCAACGACCTCGTCGCCCGCTGCTACGTCGTCATCCACGCGAAGACCCGGGTCGATCTCCGCGGCGTCTTCCGGGCGATGTTCCTCCGCTACCCCATCGTCTTCCGCCGCTCTGCACGCCACGTCTTGCTGGCGGCGGCCATCGTCGCCGGCGCGGCGGTGTTCGGTTTCCTCGCCTCGTACTTCGACCCGATGACGGCGCGCGGCTATCTTCTCCCGACGGACTTCCCGATGATCCAGCCCGGTCAGGACAACCCACTGCAGACCACCGGCGAACTCGCGGCCTTCTCCGGCTTCCTGTTTCGCCACAACGTGAGCGTCACCCTTGTCGCCTTTGCGCTCGGCCTGACGCTGGGAGTCGGCACTGTCTGGCTCCTGTTCGAGACCGGCGTCATGATGGGGGCGCTGGCGGCAGTGTTCGTCGAGGCCGGCGAACTGCGGTCCTTCTGCACCGGCATCTTGCCGCACGGCGTGCTGGAGATCCCTGCCATCCTGCTCGGCGCGGCCGGCGGCTTGCTGCTGGCGCAGGCCATCCTCCGCGCTCGACCCTGGACGCGCCTGGAGGAGTTGACCCGCACGGGGAAAGAAGCCCTCTGGCTGGTGTCGGGTTGTTTGCCGATGCTGGCGGTGGCCGCGCTCCTTGAAGCAGGGGTGGCGCGGGCGCCGGACTGGTTTTTCGATAGCGGGCTCAAACTGGCGGTCGCCGCCTTCTTCGCCCTGTGCTTCGCGGTGTATGTGGTTTGGGGTGCGCGCGGAACGGATGCGGGGAATGCTCGACGGGGAGCAAGCACAAGCCTCGCGGACTCGCAACATCAGTTGCCGGGCGGCATGGGTACACCCGGCAACTGATGCTGCCGGCCGGGCTTGTGTCGAAGGAACCTGCGAACAGTAGAACCAGGGCCGTTCGCTTCTTCAAGAGGCGGTCGCGCCAGTAAGCCGAGGGCGTGCGCCAGGGGCGGGCCGTCGAGGCGGCGGCCCAGGCGGGCGCTGGCCGAGAGGCTCTTCGTGCCCATCAGCAAGTTGAGGACGACCAGCTCCAGGACGGCAGGCAAGGGGTGGATGCGGCCGTGAGGGCTGCGGGGATCGGGGAGTTCGGCGAGGACATCGGTAAGGGCCAGCGGGGGCATGGCGGACCTCCGGGACCAGGAAACCACCCGCCCCACTTACCCAAACCCAGGCAACCTGCCAACACCCAACGGCGAACGGCCCTGGGTATCGCAACGGCCGCCGTCAAGTCTGCTTGATCTTTTCCCCGCGCTCCGCTACACCCCGCTGGCGGGTTAGCGCTGTTTCCTAACCTGCAAGCGGAACCGTGTGGGGAAACCACGTGCGCAGCACGCAATGCCGGGTCTGTCGCGGGCGAGCCCTCCAGCCGTTCCTGGACCTGGGTCCGACCGCCCTGGCGAATCGGTTTCTCCGCCCGGAACAGGCCGGCGAGGAACCCACTTTTCCCCTGCGACTTGTCCTCTGCCGCAGTTGCGGCCTGGTGCAGATCGACGAGGAGGTGGCGCCGGAGACCCTGTTCTCGGACTACATCTACGTCTCGGGCACGTCGGACCTAATCTTCCAGCACGCCGCCTGGCTGGCCGAGTTTTTCGTCCGCAACTACCAGTTGACGGCTGGCGATCTCGTCGTGGAGGTCGCCAGCAACGACGGCACCGTACTGAAAGCGCTCCGGCCGCACGGGGTTCGCGTCGTCGGCGTCGAGCCCGCCGACAACCTCGCGCGCCACGCGCGCCACGCCGGTCTCGAAACGGTGTGCGCGTTCTTCGGCGAGGACACGGTCAAGGATCTCCGGGAGCGGTTCGGAGCCGCCCGCCTGGTGCTGGCGCGGCACGTTCTCGCCCATGTCCCGGACCTGCACGGCTTCGTGCGCGGCCTCGCCGCTGCCCTGGCTGAGGACGGCGTCGCTGCCGTCGAGGTGCCGCACCTCCTGTTGCTGCGCGAGGGACTGCAATACGATACGGTGTATCACGAACACCTGTGTTACTTCTCGGTGCGCGTGCTGCGCAACCTGTTCGAGCGCTGCGGTCTGGAACTGATTCATGTTCAGGACGTCGCGATTCACGGCGGGTCGATCTTGGTAACGGCTCAGCGCCAGGGCGGCCCGCGTCCGGTCGCGGCGTCGGTTGCTGAGCAGATCGCGCGGGAAGAGACAGCGGGGTTGCACTTGCCCGGACCATGGCTGGCGTTCGGCCGCCGGGTGGCCTATAACCGCCTGGCGCTGCGAGCCGAACTCGATCGTTTGCACAGTGCCGGCCGCACCGTCGCGGGCTATGGCGCACCCGCCAAGGGCATGACGCTGCTGGCATACTGCGATCTCGGCCCGGAGCGCATCGCGTACCTCGTGGACCGCAGCCCGCACAAGCAGGGACTGCTCACGCCCGGCCATCACATCCCCATCTATCCGCCGGAGAAACTGCTCACGGAGCAGCCGGACGTGGTGCTGGTTCTGGCCTGGAATTTCCTCACG
>DASPXY010000412.1:0-2559 GCA_035637055.1 Gemmataceae bacterium
GTGGCTGCCCGATGCCTGCGGAGAATTGGGTGTAAGCAACCAAATCCTACGCCACATCAGCGGCTTACGCCACACTCGCCAGCCTCTTATAAACCGCTGATGAATAAGACGGGCTAGAAAGGACTTCCCAGGCAGATCAACGCCAGGGCGGCGCCCCAGGACGTGACGTTTTCTTGGCGTGCCGCGCTCATCCTCTCACCTCCGACCTGCCGCATCAGTCTCCAGGCGCGGACTACGCCGTCAAGACTATCGATAATGTCGACGATTTCCAGATGTTGGCCCGATCATGATTCTTGGTGTGGACGAACCCCGTGTCGGATGCAAATGTTCCCGCCTGGATCGGAGTACCGGAGGTGTCGGACTTCCTGACGCTGTTCCAACGGGCCGGGACGCATTTCGAGAGCGGCCGCTACGGGGAGGCACGCGAGGATTATCTGCGCGCCATCGGGGCCGAGCCGAACCATGTCGACGTGTTTCGCGCGATTCTGAAGGTCGAATTGCTCGAGGAGATGGCCGCAAGCCCCGGCTGGTACGGCGAGCGGCGGCCCCGCGCCCACGCGCTATGCCTGCTCGGCTCGGTCTCCGAGTCGGCGGGAGAGAGGCCGCACGCGCATTACGCCTTCTTCGGCAAGACGGCCTATGACGCCTTTCAGACCGCGTATTACCTGCAGGATCTGTTTCGGCTGCGCCGCTACGACCGGCTGGTTCAGCCCACTTTCCTGCTTCTCCATCTGGCGATGAAAGCCGTGGCGGCGACGCGCGTGGAATTCCTCGAGCTCGGCTCGACGCTGTTTGCCGCCTACGAGAAGTTCGCCAACTGCGAGCGGTTCCTGGACAGCATCAGCGCCGGGACGGGAGATGGTTCGGCCCGGTCGGCGGGGCACGAAGACAGGGCCGTCGCGGACGGACGGGTCGATTTCATCGGGGTCGAGCTGTCGGACTGGCTGCGCGAGGTCTCGCGGCTGGTCCATCCCGACGTTCCGATCCGACTCTACCCGAGTCACGCGCATGTTCCGCCATCCGCGTTGCCCCGTTTTTCCTTCTCGCTCGGGGTCGGCAACTACGCGTTCGAGACGACCGCCGCGCTGGCGCGGTGGCTCGCCCAGAGCCGGCTCGCGGTGCTGCGAGAGCGCTTCACGCTCGGACGCGATTTCACCTGGGAAATCCTGGGCAAGCGATTCACCTGCTTCAGCCTGCCGGAGCTCGCCGAGGCCGTGGCCAGGCTGGGCCGCAAGGTGTCGCTGCTGTCGTTCGGCGAAGCACCGCCGTTTCTGCAACCCTCAGACCCGGTTCCGACGCCCGACAGCGTTTTTCTCGACGCCTATGTGGCGGTCCACGACCTGAGCCAGGAGGAGATGGAGCGGATCGCGCACAGCATCACCGCCTATCGCCTCGAGACGATGATGCTGACCTTCAACACCAACCCGAGCTTCCGCATCGGGGCGGACATACTGGCCAGGAGTCTCGACGCCATCCATGCAGCGGAGTGGACCCGCAATTACGCCGATGCCTCCGGTCAGCCAAGGGCTGCCGGATCGGCGCCGTCCGACCCGTGCTTCGACTTCACGAGCGAGATCCTGGTCAACGGCCTTGCCGCGCACGTCGATGCCCTGATGAGAGCCTATGAAGGCTAGAACGGCGGTAATTGATCGACCATGCTGCCGCTGCATGCAGGGCCTTGCCATCATCGCACGGATGAGTGAAGTAAGCGCCGCCAGTCGGATCGAAACGCTGTGAGGGCCTTGACGGATGCCCAATGGTGCCGCGGCTACCGACATGGAACAAAAGTTGGAGCAAGCCAGCGCGCCACCCCGACTGGCCGACGAGACAATTGGGCAGGAGGGACATCTCAAGACGATTCGCGGGCTGCGAAGCGGCGCTGGCCAATGCACAGTCGCGCGCTGTGGACGAAAGGAACCGAGCCGACGGCTATCTCAGCGTCATCCGGGCGCTGGAAGGTAAGATTGCCAACGCGCAATCCGTTGCCCTGGATGAGAAAAGCCGCGCAGAGGGCTATGCTACCGTCATTCGCGATTTGGAAGCGCGCGCAACGGCCGCTGAGCAGCGTCTGGGAAGTCCGCCGCATTTCCCAGCACTCGACCAGAGCCCTGAGAATCTTCACCGCGGCCTCGATAAGTACCTGGGGGTGCTTCCCGATCGGAACGAAATAGCCTCGCAAATTACGCTTTTGGGATCCAGCGCACACGCAGAATCTCCAACGATCACCGCCACCTTGGTTTATCTCCATTTTCTGATGGGAGATTACGATCTGGCCTACAAGAGATTGGAAAGACTTGATGTCTTTCGACTGGCTAGTGTGATTCCGAATCCAAGGCGGACCTGGTACGGCTTTGTTTGGCTGCTTTGCCGAATTGGTAACCGTCAAGCGGCAGATTCGCAGACGATCGCGTCGTTCCGACCATGGTGCGGCGGTTTGTGCCGCGCGACAATGAAGGTGAGAGGGGAGCGACAATCAGGATGAGAATGGCGGCCGGGGGTAGGCTGACGGAGGGAGGGCGTAGCCCGACCGTAGTCAGGCTACCCCCGGCGGCGCGTTTT
>DASPXY010000413.1:0-5590 GCA_035637055.1 Gemmataceae bacterium
CGTCCGCTGGGCATCTGCCTCGCGGTTTTCGAGCAAGATCTGTGTGCGCAACGCCGAGTAGGTCACTGCCAGGTTGCGGTCGCCGGGGAGGCCGGTCTGCGTCACCACGTTCGGCTGCCCGCCGACACCGCCCGCGAGGTCGTCGGTCGTCATCTGGCTCAGCTCGACCGGTGCCTTGTCGGGCTGCCGCAGCCACCATTCGGCGACGAGCTTCCACGCCAGGCGATGGCTGGCGGCGCGACGCATGCGTTCGCGGTCGAAGTAGATCTCCGCCAGGCCGAACGTGCTGAAACGCCGGCTGACGTAGTGACTATAGAGCACGTCGCCGGCGCGCTCCTTGCTGCCGTCGCGCACCTTGTCGCGCATCGTGTTGAGGGTGCGGTCGATGATGTTGCTGCGCTCGGAGTGGTCCTTGCTCGCGAACTGGCCGCCGTCGAAGCCGAGGAACAGGCGATCGGCGACCATTTGATACAGCTCCGACGGCGGCAGGCACTCGCCGCCCATGCCGTCGTTGCCGCCGCCGACGAGGTAGCAGGTATCCCACGGGGCGCTGTGGACCTCGTGAAACGGCCCGTCAAGAGCCCACTGCACGCGATACCACGGCTCGGGCCCGCCGACGGCCTCGACGGTTGGGGGCGGGGGAATGGACAGGTCGAACGCGGCGCCGGGGCGCATCGAGAAGTATTCCATCTCGCGCAGGCAGCCGAAGGCGTTCTCCTGGATCTTCTGGCGCTGGTCCGGTGTGAGGACGACATTCCGACTGCCCTCGGTGGCCTCCTGGACGAACGCCTCGGGCATGATGGCGAAGTGCGTGAAGAACGGCTGCACATCGGGCAGGTTCAGCTCGCGCTCGACGAGTTGCCGAACTAGCAGACCGGTGTCCAGGAACATGCCGGCGCCGGTGCCGCCGGCGAGCGAGTAGATCAACACAATCTCGAGCCGACGTGGGTTGACACGCAGCGGCCGGCGCAGTTCGGCGAGCCAGGCTTCGCGCCGGTGCGGCAGGGTGGCGTCGGCGACGATCTGATTGATGCGGGCCTTGAGCGTCTGGGCGATCGTCTGGAAGTGGTGGAAGAAGGCGAGGCGGCCGAAGAGACGATTCTGGCCAGCGCCGCCGACGATGCCGTTCGCCCCAAAGCGTTCCAGTTCGGTCGGCAGCCAGCGAAAGATGTGCGGGTAGCTCTGCTCGCCGCCGCGGAAGTAGTCTTCGAGTTGCCGCGGCTCGACGGTGCAGTCGATCGCCTCGGGAACGCCGCCGCGCTTGAACTGGATATTTCGGAGGACAAATTCACTCGGACTCGCGCCTTCGAGACGCTCGAAAGCGCCGGGGTCGGTGTCGAGCGCGAGGTAACCGACGATCGGCAGACCGAGGGAGCCGTCCGCGCGTTTGCCGTGGCGTTCGTAAAAGCAGCGGCGGATGCGCAGCAGGACATCCTTGCCGCTGCCGCCCAGGCCGATCAGCAAGGTCGGCGCCAGGTAAGGGGCGACTTGTTCCGGGGCGGTCGTACTCGGTTCGGGGGGCATGGTATACCTCTTCGGAGGAGTGAACAGTGAAGAAGTCGGCTTTACTGTTCACTGTTCACTGTCCACGGTTCACTGTTCGAGCGGTTACCGGCCGACGCTTTGGCGCCCAGATGACCACAGCGCCGACAACGCCGATGATTAGCACCAGCAACCATTTCCAGTTCAGCCGGAACCAGGACAAGCTCCGCCGTTCGCTTATGGTGAGCGGTCCTCCGCTCAGTTCGTCGGAGAACCAGGCGAACAGGGCGAGGAACGTGACGAAGGCCAGCAGCCAGAACAGCGCCAGGCAGCGGCGGAAGGCGACGGACGGCCAGGGAGCGTTGGGGCGCGTCGGCGACAGGAGTGTGGGGAACAGGCGATGGAAGCAAAGGAACCACCAGGCGGCGCCCGCGCCACCCAGCAGCAGCCAGCGCGGCACGCTCAGCCAGCAGTAATCCCAGTCCCAGAGGGAGACACGATCACTGCAGGCCCAGGCAGGAGCCGCCGTCAGCAGCAGGGCCAGAATTGCCAGCGGTAGGCGAATGAGAGCGTTTCGCGAGCTGCGCGGCCAGAGCATGCACTTCTCCACGATGTAGGCGTTCGTTGAAGTATTCATTCAATCGCACGTCGGCGGCAAGATCAACGGGAAAACGACCGCTGCGCCCTCCTGCCCGAATTGTCTCCTTTTAAGGTCCGTAATAACCAGATTGCCTCCACGCAAACAGGATTGACAACGCGCAGGCGCCGCGGGGAAAATGACGGTATGGAACAGCAAGAACCCAGCGCGATCCCGCCAGACATCATGGCCGATGCCCAGGCCGTCATTGCCAGCGTCCTTTCCGGCAAGCCACTCGACCCGGAGATCTACCAGCGCGTGCGCGCGCGGGGCGCTCGGATTACGGAGGCGATCCGCCAGAAGCACGGGCTCCTGGATATCGGCGTTTCCGCCATCCGCGACTTGCGGGACGGTGCCGACGAATGAAATACGTCCTGGACAGTTCCGTCGCGTTCAAGTGGGTGGTCTTCGAGGCTGATTCGGACAAGGCCCGACAGCTGCGCGACGATTTTCAGAAGGCTGTCCACGAGCTGATCTCTCCTGAGGTCTTCACGGCCGAACTGGCCCACGCTCTCACTCGCGCCGAGCGCCAGGGCCGTCTCACTGCTGGCGAGGCTCTCGCACTCTGGACGGACGTGATGACGACACCGCCTCAACTTCTCCCTTTCGCTCCCCTGACACCGCGGGCAATCGAAATCTCTTCCAAGATGCGTGTCGGCATCTACGACTGCTTGTACGTCGCCCTGGCCGAAAGGGAGAAGTGCGCTCTGGTCACGGCGGATGACAAGATGGTCAAGAACCTCCAACCGCACTTCCCCTTCATTGTCCCACTCTCGTCCTTGCCTGGCACTCCTCCGTCAGCGACCACCGGAAGTTGAGACACCTCGGAGCCGCGAAGTGGACGTTTGACGGTGGAAAGGGGAGTCGAAAGCCTGGCGTAGAAGAATTGGCGGGCCGCGCGGTTCGTTTCTTGGATCGGGCAACTAGGGGACGCGAACCGGGCGAGCGGGATTCACGTCCCGCTCGCCCGGTGAGATCTCGCAGTCCCGGCGTCGGTCACTTCTTCGGCGTTTCGCCCTTGGGGACGTAGCCCGGCGAGGCATTGAACGTGCGGACGACTCCGCCGCTGGCGGTCTCCCACACCCGCACTTCGCCGTTCCAGCTCCCCGCCGCGACCTGCTTGCCGTCGGGGCTAATGGCGACCGCGTACACCCAATCGGTGTGGCCGCTCAAAGTCTTCATGGCCGCCCCGGACGTCCCGTTCCACAGCCGCACCGTACCGTCGGCGCTGCAGGTGGCGATCATCGGATTTTTCGGGTCGTCATAGTGAGCGATCTTGAAGACCGCCTTGCCATGGGGCGTCGTACGAATCTGCTTGCCGATGTTCTTGCCCGTATCGGTCGCCTGCCAGAAGCGGACGTTGCCGTCCTCGCCGACCGAGATGCCAGACTTACCGTCCGGCGTGATCGCCACGCCGTAAACGCCGTTCTGGTGGTCGGGGAACGTCGCCACCGACTCCTTCGCGGCCAGATCCCAGATCTTCGCCGTCTT
The DNA here is from genome assembly GCA_035637055.1 of Gemmataceae bacterium. Taxonomy (GTDB): domain Bacteria; phylum Planctomycetota; class Planctomycetia; order Gemmatales; family Gemmataceae; genus DASPXY01. The sequence goes on from DASPXY010000413.1 coordinate 3,611, forward strand.
GTCGCGGCTCGCCGTCAGCAGGTGCTTGCCGTCCGGCGAAAAGGCGACGCCGAAAATCCAGTCGGCATGGTTTTCGATGCTGTGCTCCAGTTTGGCCTTGGCGTAGCCCGGCGTCAGATCCCAGACGCGGACGAGGCGATCGCAGCCGCCCGAAGCCAGCTTCTTGCCGTCCTTGCTGAGCGCGATGGCCAGCATGGCGTCGTCGGTGTCCAGCAGGGCGGCGATCAGCACGCTCTTGTCGTTGACACCGTCGAGGATCGCCACGCCGCCCGCGACCTTCGCCTTGCCCTTCAGATCGTAGATGCGGACGTCGCCTTCCTGGCCGGGACGGCCGCCGGCGACGGCGAGTTTGCCGTCGGGCAGGAACACCAGACCGTAGGCGCGTTCGGCGCGGGTGTAGATGCGTTGCTCCAGTTTCGCAGTAGCGACGTCCCAGACGGTCAACTCATGGTAGCCGCCGGCGACGAGCTTCTTGCCTTCGGGCGTGAAGGCCAGCGCGTTGATGTTGACGGCAAACTTGTAGGCGACCGGCGGTGTCGGCGGCTTCCAGCGGACGCGCAGCTCGCGCATCAGGTCGGCGCCAGGGGCGATGCCGGCATCGAGTTTGGCGCCCTCCCGGATCCACTGGTTGATAATCGCGATTTTTTCCTTGGGCAGCGCTTCGCCGGCCTCCTTGGGAGGCATGCGCGTGATGCCCGTGGTCGTGAGCATGTCGATCAGGATGCTCTTCCCCGGTTGGCCGGGCTCGATGGGATCGGTGCCCTTCGCACCACCGCCGCGGAGGCGCTCGAAGGTGGTCATGTCGAGTTTGCCCTTGCGCTTCTTGCTGTCGTGGCAGGCGAAGCAGTTCTCTTTGAGGATGGGGGCGACGTCGTTGATGAAGCTGATCGGCCCCTTGGGGGGCTGGGCCTGCGCGCTGGTCGGTGTGCCGAACAGCAGGAGCAAGGCGAGGGTCAGGCCGAGGAGGGAACAGAGGATACAGCAGAGGGAAAACGGTCGCGGCATGAGGGTGGGACTCCGAAGGCGGGATGGTGGACCGCGAGCAGCGATCAGTGACAACCGACAACTGCTCACTATTTCAATGAGTGTATTATAGAGAACCCGTTGCACGGATTGCGAGCGGAAAACCGGCGAAGCACGCACATCCGCGAAGAGTGAAGCCGCCCCACGACCGTTGGCGAACGGCCCGCAGAAGGCCGGACAGCGGACGACATCGGCGTTCGTCGCTACGCTTCACGGCGCGGCGCGGCGACTAGCGGTACCTCTGTTTCGTCGAGCCAGTCGGCGTAGACGAGGCGGTGGACATCGTTGTCTGGAGCTTCGATGATCGCTCCCAGGAACGCCTGCTCTTGTGACATGGACCAGACCTCGGCAAAGACCCTCCGGAACGCCAGACCTTCGCCGAACTATTACTTCTGTTGCGCGCCGGTTGCATAAGCACTGGATAACGCCTAGCTCGAACTGCTACTGCGCCGGTTGATCTTGCTCCGCTCATTATCCTGTCGTCAATCTCCTAACTCTCCTTTTCTGCGGAAGTTATCGAGGGGGATCCTGCAGCCACCGCTCGCGCTCAGGCAAGTGCCGGAGTTGCAGAACCCCGAGATCTGCCAGTCCCCAAACCTGCAGCGTTCGCGCAGCCCAACTTTTCGAGCCGGAGAGTTGACCCGCCCCGTCAACCATCGCCCTTGCCGATCCAGCAACAGGCCAGCAACTAGCCCTTAAACACGCGAGGTTTCCTGGGCCGGGACTTGGTTTCCGCCCCTCCCAACGGGTACGGACGGTCTCTGTGCTGCCTCCGCGGGGCAGTGTCTCGGCAGCGTGTTGTGGGCCTCGGCATGCCTCTTTGGCCTGCCTGCGGGAGCGCGTTTGCAGCCAGCACGGAGCGGCGCCTGCGGACGCCGACTTCCAGGGCCACGTCGTCAGCACCGCAGCCGCTCGACCAACCGCAAGCAGATCGGCAGGTGCGGGTTCCAGCACAAC
>DASPXY010000414.1:0-4209 GCA_035637055.1 Gemmataceae bacterium
ATTTCCGCCTTTACCGGATCGTAGAGATGGGCCTTGCCGCGTGTGTCGCCGACCAGGAAGGTGTTGCCGACGACCCGGATGCCGTGGAGGGCCGCGTCATTTCCCGTATTCACCTTGAGGATGCGGAGCACTTTTCCCTCAGCAATGCCGCCAATGAGGATGCTGGCATCCCAGCTCACCACGGCGAGCTGCTTGCCGTCTGGGAGGAAGGTTGCCTGGCGCACGCTTCTGCCATCAAACTCCATGCGACGCAGGAATTGTCCGGCGGGCATGTCCCACAGGGCGACGGCTCGAAACCCCACCGAAGCCATCAGTTTGCCATCCGCCGAGAGGGCGAGGCCGTCGAGCGGCTGTTGCAGATGCACGAGGCGGCGGAGTTGTTCGCCGGTGGTCGCGTCCCAGAGAATGATGGCGCCGTCCTTGCTGCCGGAGACAAGCGTCTTGCCATCAGGGAGAAAGAGGACCGTGAAAATCGCCTCCTTGTGCCCCACGAGGCAGCGTAGCTCTCGCCCGGTGCTGACGTCCCACAGGCGCACGCTCCGATCCGTGCCGCCGGTGGCCAGAGTCTTGCCGTCCGGGGCGAAGGCAAGGGCCGTCACGCTGGCGGGAGATGGTTCCGGGAACGTCTCGCCGCGGCCTGTCGCCACGAGGATGAGACAACTGAGGGCGAGCAGGGGAGCGTGCAGGCGGGCCATCGCGGTTCTCCCAGGGAAGCGTCGGTAACAGGCACGAACAAAACCCCTCCCCCCAACCCCCTCCCCGCAGCGGAGAGGGGGAGAAGAAGAGACGTCGGCTGGCTGGCTCCCCCTCTCCTCGCAGGGGAGGGGGTTGGGGGGAGGGGTTTTGTTCGTGACTCGAAGTTCGACCCAGAGAGATAGTCTATCAGCGCGGCCGTCGCCCACACAACAGACCAGTGAGCGACGGGCCGCTTGCGAGGCGAACGGTCGCCTGCTATCGTAAAGTCCGATGCGAGCCCCAATTCCCCCAGGTAGGCGAACGCGCGTTGACGTGATCGGCAAGATCACCGACATCGAAACGATTGCCGTCGGGCAGGCGATTCACGAACTGCCCCGCTTGCGGAAAGCCTACGGCGCCGGCCGTTGGCGAAAACTCAAAGGCGTGGCCCGCGTGCGGCTGCCGAGTGATATGGTCTGCAAGGCCGAGGTGCATTGGTACGAGGTCCACGGCGGGGGGCGCTACGAGATGAAAATCAAACGCTTCCTGGACGAGTGAGCATGGCAGAAAAGACGGCCCATCAGTTTCTGATCTGTGTGAAAAACGACGACTACCCGGCGTCTCTCGAAGTCCGCAAGGTGTACCAGGGGGTTCCGGACCCCGTCGCCGCGGCGCGGCATTGCGTGCGCGTCATCGACGAATCGGGCGAGGATTACCTCTACCCCGAAGACTACTTTGTCCCAATCGAGCTGCCCGAGACCGCGAAGGCGGCGTTCGGGCAAGCGACATAGCCGTGCTGGGGGAGTACGTCGTTATGAGAGAGGATTTGTATGATTGGCTCCGCGAGGCTCAGGAAGGCGACCTGCGCCCGCAAGCCAACCCGAACGCAGCTGTGAACCTCAAGGGGTTCCCCGAGGACCGTGAAGGACTCATGAGTGTCCTGATCGATCGCTTCCTCCAACTGGCGCGGCCCATCGCCGATGCCAGCGTAAGCGACGGTCCGGAGCTGCGGCTGCAAGACGCCGGTCCGTTCTTCTACCTGGTCGCAACCCTCAAGCGCCTCGGCTACAAGCAGCTCGAACAGACCTTGTGCATTCTCCTCGACGAGTTCGCGGAACTCGACGAGCGTTCCTACAACGAGTTGTACTTGTGGTGCATCGTCGAACTGAGCCGCACCGACCGGCGGCACGTCGATACGTACTGGCCGCAAGTGCTGGCGCTCGATCGGCAGCGCCGGCCGGAGCGCTGGCAGCGGCCCGAAGGCGTCCACCTCAGCAACGAGCCTTACCGCTTCACGGAGCTTCTTTTCTACTTTTACGTTCTCTACACTATCCGAAGCCACCCCCAGGATCCATACGACTGGAGGATAGGGAAACACAAGGGCAACAACCCGACACTTGGAAGTCACCTGAAGCGGCTGCTACCGCGCCTGGGCGAAGGAGAGATCGCTATCGCCCGCTGCGCCCTGAAGGATCTAGCAGCTGCCGAGCCGCACCGCCCCGCATTCGGGGATGCGCTTGGTATGCTGTCGCGTTACCAAGCAAGTGACGGATCGCCCGGGTAAGTTGCCACTCGTTCCCAAACTCCGTTTGGGAACAAGAAGCCCGGACTCCCCACCCCGGACCAGTGTCTTACTTGCCTTGCAGGTCGAAGTCCTTCTCGTTCGTGCCGGCTTTTACCTCGAATCGAAGTTCGGTCTGGGCGTTGTACTTGGGTGGCAGGGCTTCGTCTTTCATCTCCATCTCGGGGCTGTTCTCGGTGGGGTAGATTTTCTTCTTACGGGTGACCTTGGGGACGCTGGTCGCCACCTTCATCTCTCCCAGCGGCACCCGCGTGGCGTAACGACCTTCCTTGATCTCGGCGCCCGCCGTCGCCGTTTTCCCGTTGACCGGCGTGAAAGTGATCGCTCCCTCCTTGACTAACTGGCCATCGACCTTGACTGTCCCGCGCACCTCGCCCATCGAGCTATCGCCGCAGCCGATCAGGGCGAGCAGGGCCAGCAGGCACCCGCTGGCCCGGGCGGCACGTCCGCTGAGCATGGGTTCTCTCCGAGAAAGTTAGTAGGGACCAGGGACGTCACTGCCACTCATCGAACCCAGCGCCTGCCAGGTCGCCAGCGAAACCGAGTTGCTGATGAAGACCACGGAACCGTCGCACATGGCGACGTTGACCCCTCCGATGTGCCGGCTGCGAGCGGTGTTTTGCTCCGCCCCAGCCGTGCTCACCGGCGTGAGCGGGTCGCCATTGGCAATCGCCCAGTTGACCACGTCGGGGGCGGTGGAGTTCGGCGTGTTGAACGTGTGGAACCGGAAGACGCCATCGTCGTTGAGGATGTCCCCGCGCCAGTCGTTATCGTCGTGGCTGGTCGGCATCAGGTACTCGGAGAGCATCATCGTGCCCGAAGTGCCGTCGCGGATGTCCAGCAGCCGGACGACGCGGGGTGTGGAGCGGCTGCCGTTGACGTGCGAGAAGGGCCCGCAGAGACTGTCCGGCGCGGTGTCGTACAGCACAGCTCCCCAGTTGACGACGTAGTTCCCACGGCAGCGCTGATAGTACGCGGCGGAGGAGTCCAGATCCGCCGGATTGTCGCTGGGGCAGTAATAGAGCGGCACCTTGACGCCGCACAGACCGTTCATCGTATTGCCGATCGTACAAGGTGGCAGATAGAACTGCTGGGTGTCGAGGGTGGCTCCGGCATTCCGGATGCCCCCGGTGAGGGTGGTCTCTTCGATGAACGGCCAGAGGTGCATCACCCAGGTCTGCCGCGGATTGTTGCGGGAGCCCAGCGGGAGCTTTTTGTAGGTGAAGTGGTAGTTGTGCATCGCCACCCCCCACTGGTGCAAGTTGTTCTGGCAGGTAGCGCGCGCTGCGGCAGCCCGGACCTGCTGCACGGCAGGGACGAGTAGCCCAATGAGGATGGCAATAATGGCAATTACCACCAGTAACTCAATCAGTGTGAAGCCCTGTCGCCGTCGGGAGAGTTCGATCTTGGTCACGGACCACCTCCGGAATGAGAAGGAGATTAGTTCGCGGGCGCATACCTCTCGCCACCATCGGCGCTGGAGGTGCTGATGAGGACGGTATGAGAAAAGCGGTGATATTGAATCGTTTTTGACTCTACTCAGCCCGCGCGTAGCCCGTCAAGGAAAAACCCGACAGATTGCCGCCTGCTGTGTCGCAAACCCCTCCCCCCAACCCCCTCCCCTGCAAGGAGAGGGGGAGCAAGCCAAACTCCTCTTCTCTTCTCCCCCTCTCCGTTGCGGGGAGGGGGTTGGGGGGAGGGGTTTGCGACACAGCACTTGCCGCCCGATTGCCGCCGACCCACCTTGACAGGTACCTGTGCGGCGTGCTACAAGCCGCAAACTACCTGCTTGCGCAACTCCCTGTCCCGGAACTGCAGGACCTCCCCACGGCTGGGGCACGCCATGATCCATCGCAGCAGTCAACTCCTGTGCGTCTGGTTTCTCGGCTGGGATCTCCTGCTCACCGCCGTCGCCTGGTTGGGGGCTTACTACCTGCGCTTCGAGTCCGGCT
>DASPXY010000415.1:0-6252 GCA_035637055.1 Gemmataceae bacterium
AGACAAGGTTGTCCAACGTGTGGTTATGGTCAAGGTGCCGGTGGTGGAGCAGCAGCGGGTCGCCCTGGACGGCAAAGGGGTGGAGGTGTTCGATCACGCCGGCAAGCGCATCGCCCCCAAGGATGTGCCCAGGTTCCTCAAGTCGATGCCGGTCCTCGTATCCGCCGACGGCAAGCCGGTTGATCCCTTCTATCTCCGGCTTGTCCGCGAAGGGATGCTCATTGTCGTGGCGCCCGCGCTGGCGTCTTCGCCGGGCGCTCCGATCATGCCCGCAGTTCCGGTCAACTCGCCACCACCGCCGAAAAAACTGCCTCGTGACAACTGAGCTGTCCTGACTCCACGCAACCTTCGGCAAGAACGGGCAGGCAACACGCCTGCCCGTTTTCCTTCGGCGCCTTCGGATAGAATGCCGGGAGAGGTCGTGAAGGCATCCCATCCGTTCCGAAGGAAGGCCGATGGCCCATTCACCACATGCGCCCACCACGCTCGACACGGCTCTGGAACCGGGCGACCGCTTTGAAGTCGCCATCGCCGGCTTCGACCGGGTGACGCTGCCCCCGACGCTGCGCGCGGGCGACACACCCATTGAAGTCGTCGAGGATGAGTCCGGACGGGCGCTGACCGTCTCGGTCGATCCCGACCGCCCATATATCCACATTGCCGACCTTGAAAAGGTGCTGCCTGCACCCCGCGGCGCCCTCTGGCTGGAGTACCGGGCGCCGGGCCGTTTCCGGTTGGTCGTGGAGCCGTCCCCGACGATCAGCGAGGACGGCGAACTGACGACGGAGCAGGGCATTCGCCTGGCGCTCGATCCAGCCGACCTGGAGGTTGTGCGTGGGGGAGTCGGCGGTCGGGCCGGGTTGCCGGAGTTTCAGCTCGCCCTGCGCGCCGCCCGGCTGGCGACGCACGCCGGCTTCGACCGCCTCATTTGCCTGCCGCTGGTGCGCGACATGGAATTGCTCGAACACCAGATCCGTACCGCGAAGACGGTGCTGCGCCGCTTCCGTGGCCGGGCGCTGCTGTGCGACGAGGTCGGTCTGGGCAAAACGATCGAGGCGGGCCTGATCCTCGATGAGCTGTCGATGCGCGGCCTGGTGCGTTCGGTGCTGGTGCTGGTGCCGCCCTCGCTCATCGAGCAGTGGCAGGGCGAAATGCGGCGCAAGTTTTCGCTGGAATTGATCAGCCACGACGAGCCGACGTTCCGGCAGGCCGGCCCGGATGCGTGGAAGACTTTCGACCGCATCATCGCCTCGATGCACACCGCCAAGCGCGAGCCGCACCGCTCCGCCATCCTGGAGCGAAAATGGGACATGATCATCGTCGATGAAGCGCACCACCTGCGCAACCGTACGACGCAACTCTGGAAGTTCGCCAGCGAATTGCAGAAACAATTCATCCTGCTGCTGACCGCGACACCGGTGCAGAATAACCTCGAAGAACTCTTCAATCTCGTGACGCTGTTGGAACCAGGGTTGCTCAGCACCGCCCGGCAGTTCCAGCGACAGTTCGTCGATCGCCGCGACAAGCTGACGCCGCGCAACGTCCCTGAGTTGCACGCTCTGCTCAGCGAGGTGATGGTGCGCAATCGGCGCAGCACTGTCGGGCTGCGCTTCACGCGCCGCTGGGCCCGCACCGATCGCGTCTTGCTGTCGCAGGCGGAGCGGGAACTGTACGACGCCGTCACGCACTTCGTACGCGATCAACTGCGTGCGGCCAGCACCCGCGGCGGCCTGACGCGCATGGCGCTCGTCATGCTGCAGATGGCGCTGGGCAGTTCGACGCGCGCCGCTGCCGGCACCCTGAGCACGATGGCTGGCAACGAGAAACTCCCCGCGGCGCAGCGGAAAACCCTGACCGAGTTGGCCGAGCGGGCGGCGACCCTCGAAGAGCATGCGAAGGTGGATCGATTGTTGCGGCTGCTGGAGGAGTTCCCGGACAAGCTGGTCGTCTTCACACAATTCCGGGCGACGCAGGAACTGCTGGCGACGTGGCTGGGCTACGGCGGACACGATGTCGCCGTCTTCCACGGTGGTCTGACACGCCTGGAGAAGGAGGCGGCGATCAACCGTTTCCGCGGCGATACGCGCGTGCTGCTGGCGACCGAAGCAGGCAGCGAGGGCCGCAATCTGCAGTTTGCTCACGCCGTTTGCAACTTCGACTTGCCGTGGAACCCGATGAAGATCGAGCAGCGCATCGGCCGGCTGAGCCGCATCGGCCAGACGCACGACGTCCACGTCTTCAACCTGGTGGCGGCGGACACGGTCGAGGCGGCAGTGTTGCACTTGCTGGAGGCCAAATTGAATATGTTCGAGCTGGTCATCGGCGAGGTGGACATGATCCTGGGGAACCTCGACGACGAGCGCGAGTTCCAGGAGGTGATCGCCGACCTGTGGGCGGAGTCCGACGACCAGAACGATTTCGCCCGCCGCATGGAGGAACTGGGCGACCGGCTGCTGAACGCCAAGGAAGAGTATCTGAAACAGCGCAGCCACGACGATAAGATCTTTGGAGATCGCTTTACGCCGGAAGGTTGAGACTCAAGCCCACGGGTTGCAACCCGTGGGCTTCGCCGGGAGAAGTGCAACTCATGGAACCCGCTGTCCATTCGCCGCTGGAGGAGTTCGTTCGGGATTACGTCGAGGTGACCGGCGGCGTCTGGGACGAGGTCGAGCCGCAGGTCTATGACGTACTGTTGCCGTCGGCGGAGGGCGACCGCGACGTGGTGCGGATCGCCTTCGACCCCGAGGCGGTGCCCGAACACCCCGGCGCGCAGCTGGCCAGTTTCGGCACGCCGCTGATCGACCGCTTGCTGAGCGATGCCGTCGAGCGCGGCCGCTTCGCGCGGCTGTACCTGATCGGGCTGAACCTGAACCCGCACGACTTGGCGGGCCGTGTGCGCCGGGCGCTGACGCTGCCGCCCGGTGCCGCGGTGCGCATCGAGCGTGTGCGGGCGCTGCACTTTTCCCAGGCGGTGTTCTGGTTTCAGGCGACGTTCGTCAGCGATCAGAAGGAGCAGGAAATCGTGCCGGTCGTTCTCGATTTGCACTACGGCCGGCAGGTGCGGCACCTGGAGGAGTTGCTGGAGCCGGCGCGCCTCAGCGAAACGCCGAGCCTGCCACTGCCGGACGCCCAGCGCTTGAGCCTGGCGGCCGCCTATCCCATCGCGCGCGAGCGCGTGGTGCGGACGCTGGCCGCACTGGCCAACACGCGCGGCCGCGAACAGTCCGAACATGTCGAGAAACAGATCCTGCGCATGACGCGCTATTACGCCGACCTGCGCGAAGAGTTGGAGGAACAGGTCAAGCGGGCGACGACGCGCGGCGAGGATCTGAGCAAGTTTGCTGGTCGGCGCGAGGCCCTGGAGCGCGAGGAGAAGGTGCGCGTTGCGGAACTGCGGCAGAAGAGCACCCTTCGCGTCACAGTGCGCTTGCTGCTGCTCCTGTTGGTGCAGGAGCCGAAGTTGCTGGTGCGCGGCGCGGTGGTGGCGGAGGGAAAGTCGCTCGGGGCGCTCGAATTGGTGTGGGATCCGCTGGTCGAGGCGGTCGAGGCACTGCCGTGTCCGGAATGCGGGCGGCCGACCTTTGGGCTGGAGCTGACACGGGCGGGTAAGTTGGTCTGTCCCGCCTGCGCCGCGGTCGTACCGCCGAAGGGGAAAACGCCGCACCGCTAAGAATCAAGGCTCTCCGTTCATTGCTCGGGAACGATTTCGATCTTTGCCTCTCCGATAACAGGCTGTTCACGCTCCAGCACGGTCGCCCGCACAGTCAGCGGCATGTTGAACGGTCCCGGCAGCGGGTCACGGAAGCGCAGGGTCAGGGTAGCGCGGTCGCTGTCGGCGCCGACGGTCACTGCCTCCACCGTCATCCCCTGAACGTGCGGCGGCACGAGCAATTCCACCTTCGCCGGTCCACTCAGTCCCTTACTGCGGAGAACGCGCACCGCGAGCGTTGTTGTCTGACCGGGTCGGGCCGCCAGCGAGCCGCGCTCCAACTCGACATCGAGGCGGCCGGGTTCGACCACCGCGATCAACTGTTCGTTCGGCTGTGTCGAACTGAAGGTAACCACGTGTTCGCTGCCATCCGCGTCCTTGACGACGCCGGCGCCCATGACGCAGACACGGCAGGTGCGACCCGTCTCCATCCACGGCGGCAGATGCACCGGATAGCTAAACTCGCTGACGCCTGCCGGCACGGTGATGGTCGGGCCGGTCACCCCTTGCAGGTGACGCGCCTGGCGATCCGCGAGGCTCACCTCGATTGGGCCGTCGTACCCGTTGCGTTCGATCTTGTAACGGCGCTGATGGACGCTGCCGCGCGCCGCCCAGCGCATGTCGTATTCGCCGACGATCTTGAACGGCGTTGGCAGCGTCACGGCGAGCAGCAGGCTATCCAGCTCCGGCGCCCCGCGCGCGATCGGCAGCGTCGCGGTCCTGCCGACCGCGGCGCCGCCGACCGTGGCGGTGCCGCGAATCGTCACGCGCATGGCCTGAATCGCTGCTTTTGCGTCGGCGCTGAAGATCACCGCCGTGGCGTTCTGCTTGGCGGCGATCGGGGTGTGCTTGACCGTGACGCCTGGCGGGAGACCCTCGATACTGAGGTTAATTGGCTCCGTGAAGGCGCCAAGACGCTCTGCCAGCACGGTCAGTTTCGTCTGTCCGCCGCGGCCGAGGTTCAGAGTGTCAGCCGAGAGACGGAGACGAAAATCCGGAGCAGGAGGAGGCGCGATCCGCAGCCGGTACGCGAACGCTGGCCCCCCGCGCGACTGGAAGCGATCCTGCACACGCACCGTGTACGTCCCATCGGCCGGCGCCGTGAAGCGCAGGGCGGGATCGGAACGGCCAGGCGCCGGGGTGTCGGCCCGCGCCAACTCCTTCCCCGCAGCGTCCAGAATGGTCAGCACGCCATGCAGCGGCGAGCCGAACGCGGCAGCTCGCAACTCAATCTCATAAACGTCGCCCTTGCGGGCGCTGACGCGCCAGTCATCGACCTCGGCGGGTTTGCTGATGCGCCCATTCAAGATCGCCGGAAGGGAGATTGGCTTCGCGGGGGCGGGTTCCAGGTGTTCCGGCAGATCGTCCACATCGAGCAGGAACTCATTGGTGAGGGCGCCGCCGACGGTGAGCCGTTGCGACTGCTCCGGCGCGGCATCGGCGGGCAGGGCGATCTCGACAGGGCCGGCGGGCAGCGCCTGGCCGTGCAGCTCGAACTTCGCCTTGCCGCCTCGTCGCCCACCTAGCGGATAAACACGCTCCACATAGGGGCCATTGGTTAGCGTCAGTCGATAGACATAGGCGGGGCCGCCGCGGAAGTTGGCGTCGTGGATGCGCACCTGGTACTTGCCGTCAGCGGGCGCCGTGATCCTCACGAACGGGTCGGCGCCGAAGGTGTCGTCGTTCTCGGCGAGGCGGCGTCCCTGCGGATCGCGGATCTCCAGGCGAGCGTCGAGCGGCGAGCCGAGCCGGGCGGCGTGGACCTCGCAGCTGAGCGGCTGGCCCTTCTGCAGTTGCACGGTCCAGACATCGATGTCCGCCCGAGGAAAGATGCGGCCGTTGACGGTGACGGGCAGCTGGACCTCGACCGGGACGGGGTCGCCAGCGATTTCCTGTTCAATGACCTCCGGTAAGTCGCCGACCATGAAGAACAGCGCTTTTGTTCCGCCCTGGGAGGTCGTGAGCTGCCAGGGCCGTACCCCAAGCGGCGCGTCGGGTGCGAGGCGCACCTGGCCGGCGAAGTCCTTCGGATAGTCCTCCGCTTGCTGCGAATCGGGGAGCGGCAGGAGTGGCCCCTCGAACCAGAGCGTCGCCGTGCGCTGCAGTCGTGGGCTCGCCTGGACACCGGGGCCGAGCAGGGTGAAGCCGCAGTTCTTGTGCAGGTTGAGGCCGCCGACACGAATCGGTACCGTGGCGCCGCGCCGGCCGCCCGCAGGAAAGATGTACGACGCCACCGGCGCGTCGGCCCAGGCGGAGGATGCGAGGATGAGGACGGCGAATACGGCCCAGAGGAATCGTCGGCGCGTCATAGTTGGTCCCTGTTGGGGAGGCGCTGCGGCGCAGGTTCGCGTTGCCCCCGTTGCGACGCGCTGCCCGCTCCTGACGCGATCCTATCCGAGATTGCCCGCGATTCCAATCCCCTTCCCGGTGTCCTGCCACGCAGCCTGACGACAAAAACCGGCAAGGTGAACTTGACGGCGGTGCATCGTAGTGTTCAATGAACTCGCGTTGAGGGCGGCGGGGGCTGGGCAACACCTTGTGCG
>DASPXY010000416.1:0-7717 GCA_035637055.1 Gemmataceae bacterium
AAAAATATGGCGCCCGGGGTGTCGGCGTGGACATCGATCCGCAGCGCGTTCAGGAAGCACGGGACAATGTCCGTCAGGCGAAGGTCGAGAAACTCGTCGAGATCCGCCAGGGCGACGCGCTCAAGGTGGCGGACCTCGCGCGGGCCACCGTCGTTGTCACCTACATGCTGCCGGAGTTCATGGAGAAACTGCGGCCGGTCCTGCGCAAGCACCTCAAACCCGGCACGCGCATCGTCGCTCACGATTACCCCGTGCCCGGCTGGGAACCGCAAGACACCTTCACCATCCCGCGCGCCGGGGGCTTCGCCAAGCACACCCTCTTCCTGTGGCGCATGCCGGAACGCAAGTGACAAGGTGACAAGGTGACAAGGTGACAAGGTGACAAGGTGACGGGGTGAATGGAACTAACGACCCTTTCCTCGATCACCTTGTCACCTTGTCACCTTGTCACCTTGTCACCTTGTCACCTTGTCACCTTGTCACCTGGTCACCCTGTCACCTTGTCACCGGGCCGGCGGCGCGGGATGATAGGACGTTGCCGACTCCACCACCTGTTGCGAGGAACTTCCCATGCTGAGGCGATCTCTCTTCCTGTCCGCTCTCCTGTTGGGAACTCTCGCTGCCCTCGCGGCACCTCGCGCAGGCGCGACGGATCGCGAGGAGCCGGCGCCGACCCCCGACACGATCCGGAAGGCGGTCGCGAAAGCGCTGCCGCTGATCCAGAAAGGCGGCTCCGGCCACATGGCCCAGCGCACCTGCTTCGCCTGTCACAACCAGGCCATCCCGCTCCTCGCGATGACCACCGCCCGCACGCGCGGCTTCCCGATCGACGAGGCCGAGATTCAGAAGCACGTGCAGTTCATCGCGACCTTTCTGGACAAAAACCGGGCCAATTATCTCAAGGGGCGCGGCACGGGCGGCCAGGTGGACACGGCGGGGTACGCCCTCTTCACCCTCGAAATCGGCGGCCGCAAGCCGGACGCCACCACCGCGGCGGTGAGCGAATACCTCCTGCTGTTCAACAAGAACCTCGACCACTGGCGCACGACCTCCAACCGCCCACCCTCCGAGGCCAGCTCGTTTACGACCACGTATCTCGCCCTCCGCGGCCTGCAGGTGTACGGCACCGCCGAGCAGAAGGATCGCATCGAGGATCGACTCCGCGAGATTCGCGGCTGGCTTGCGAAGACGCCCGGCCAAGACACGGAGGATCGCGTCTTTCGCCTCTGGGCTCTGAAGCGCGTCGGCGCCGAGGCGGCCGACGTCAAGACGGCGGCGCAGGCGCTCGTCAAGACCCAGCGCTCCGACGGTGGTTGGGCACAGCTCGACAAGCTCTCGTCGGACGCCTACGCCACCGGGAGCGCCCTCACGGCGCTGCACGAGGCGACTGGCCTGGCGACCAATGACCCCGTCTACCAGCGTGGCCTGAAGTATCTGCTCTCGACCCAGCGCGAAGACGGCACCTGGCTCGTGCGCTCGCGCAGCAAGCCGTTCCAGATCTACTATGAGAGCGGTTTTCCCCACGGTAAGGACCAGTTTATCTCGCTCGCCGCCAGCAGCTGGGCGACCACGGCCCTCGCCCTGGCGCTCCCGCCAACGAAGAACGCGGACCGCGCACCACCAATCGTTCCCTGACCAAGAGGGCTTCCATGTTGCTGCGCGAGAAGGCCGATCAGGTCCAACCGCTGCTCCGCGAGACGGGCGCTTCGGGGTCAGACCGGTCGTTCTTGGCTTTGGTCTGGATTCGCCGTACAATGAAGTGTCGGCACTCTCAGTTTCAATCTCGTATCATATCACGCCGACACACCCCCTTGGGCTTGCCCTTGCGTTCGTGGTGCGCGCCACGTGCGGGTGCGGCAACACGGGCGTCCTGGTGGGGCTTGTCGAACTCCGAACCAAGGAAAGAGGCTTTCGGAAGCCGTGCTTCCCAGACAAGGTTGGGCAGCGCGAATGCCGGAGGTTTCGGCCGGGCAGCTCTGGGGTGTTCTGCAGCTGCACCGGTTGGATAAGCACCGGCCTGGCCAGCAGGGAGTAGCTCTGTCATGTCTCCAGAAAATGGAAGTTAGGGGATTGCCGGTCGGATAACGGCAGCGGTATTACTCCGGCACGAAAGATCCTCACTAGCCCGAAGCGTAAGCGAGGGAATGAGTTATCGCAGTCCCTCGCTTACGCTTCGGGTTAGTGTGACGATCTTCCATGCCGGAGTAATAATATCCAACTGGCGCGGTTGCCTTTCGTGCCGAGCATTATTCGGTGATTCTGCAATCGGCGTGCAAGACAAGTACCTGATTCGGCGGCTTGGCGAAAGGTGGTGTGGCATGGTGGCTAGACTAACAAGCTCCGTCACCAAACTCGGCTTGGGCGAGCACCGCGAGTACCTGTTGGGCATCGCGCGTCCAGCGGTCGAGATTATCACCGCGGACGCTCCCGTTACCAAAGGTTGTAGCAAGTTCGGCGGTTCTCCGGACGTGCCGACTGAGTTCAAGTGGCCCCACCATAAGCATGGCTTGTATCGATTCATCGGCCAGGTCAACCTCGCCGACATCCCGGCAGGGGGGCACGGGTTGCCGGGGGATGGCTTGCTGTCCTTCTTCTATGCTCACGATGAGAACGGCAAGTCATTTTGGAGGGATCCCGACTATGTGCGCGTCTACCGATTTGAGAAGCTTGACGCGCTACAGCCAGTCGAGCCGCCGGCGGCTGTTCGCCTCGGCTCGACTGCCACGCTCAAATTGCCACGCGGCGCAGACGTCCCTCCCTGGCCCTGGAGGGATGCCGACGCGAAGAAATGGCCGATCAGCGAGTCCCAACAGGACGCTTACTGGAAGTTGCGTCTTCGGCTCCATCCCAGCCGGCGATACCTGCTGGGCTACCCCTTCAACACCACGTTGGCATACGACCCAACGCCTGGCCCGGATTGGCGCTCACTGCTGACCCTGAGTTCGGACGATGAACTGGAATGGTACTGGCACGATGGCGACTGGCTGGTGACCTTCATCGAGGAGCAACGGTTGCGCGCGGGTGACTTCTCGCAGATCAAGGCCGACGCTGGTTGAGGTCGCCGCCGAACCAGGGCAAGAAAAGGTGCCTGAGCGCAACTTCAGAAAGCGCCAGCGAGGGATTGGCCCTCGCTGGCGCTGCGGGCTCCCCAAGCAGTTCTGCGTAGTCCTCTGCTCGCCCCGAAGGAGGGCCGTCATGTCCGCACCGATCCGCTGCCTGGCGCCATCGCTCTTGCTGGCCCTCGCGCTGGCTGGGACCGCGCACGCTCAGCAAGCCGCGCCGACGGCCGGTCAGGTCCGCACCGACCTCTACGGCGATCCGCTGCCGCCCGGCGCCGTCGCACGCCTCGGCACGCAGCGCTTGCAAGACTGCCTCGCTTTCGCCCTGTCCCCGGACGGCAAGACGGTCGCCCTGGTCGGCGCGGATGCGTCCATTCGTCTGTGTGACCTGGCCACCGGCAGGGAGTTGCGGCGCTTCCCCGGGCCGGCAGAAGAAGCCTGGCACATCGCGTACTCTCCCGACGGCCGCACGCTCGCTACGGGCGACACTGCCAGCGCCGTGTGCTTCTGGGATGTCGCGAGCGGCCGCCTGACGCGTCGGCTGCTCGGGCACAAGGAGTACCTCGCGGCTCTGACCTTCGCTGCTGACGGCAAGATGCTGGCCACGGCCGACTGGGCTGGCGAGGTCATCCTCTGGGACGTCGCCTCTGGGAACAAACTCCGTCACCTGGGCGACAAGGCCACTCGCGTGCGCTTCTCGCCGGACGGGCGCCTGCTCGCGACGGGCGGCCAGGGGAGCGTCGCGCTCTGGGAACCATCCACCGGCAAACGGCTGCGGCAGTTCGCCACCGAGAAGGACCGCCATACGAACGTGGCCTTCTCTCCCGACGGCAAAACGCTGGTGGCGAGCGGGTCGGAGTCCAAGGTGCTGTGGCGCTGGGACACGAAGACGGGGCGCGAGCTACCGCCCTTCGCCCCGGAAAAAGCATCGACAGTGTGGGCTGCGGCGTTCGCCCCGGACGGCAAAACAATCGCCCTGGCCGTCACCCGCGGCAACAGTAGCGATGCGCGGCTGCTGTTGTGTGCCGCCGACAGCGGCAAGACGTTGCGGATCATCGAGGATCCCGACGCCCGTTACGAGCCGGCCTTCACAGCGGACAGTCGCACCCTGGTCTGGCACACTGGGCATGCTTTCCGGTCGTGCCTTCGCGTCCTGGATGTTGCTACCGGGGCGGAGCGGCTGACCTTCCCTCGACACCAGCGCAGCATCTCCTCGCTGGCCTTTTCGCCCGATGGCCGCACCATCGCCTCGGCCAGCCACGAGCGCAGCTGCCGGGTCTGGGACGCGACGACGGGCAAGCCACTCCACGCTTGCACGGATCCGGAGCACGATATCTCGGTCGTTGCCTTCGCTCCCGACGGCCGCTCCCTCGCTGGCGCGGGCTGGTGGAAGAACACAATTCACCTCTGGGAACTTCCAAATGGGCGGCCGTTGCGCTCTCTCCTGTGGGGAACGTCGCCGCACGACATCGCGTTTTCCCCAGATGGCAGGACGCTGGCTGCCACTTGCGAGAGCATGATCGTGCTGTGGGATCCGGCGACCGGCAAACGGCGCCTTCTCCTCGAAGGCCCGGAAGCCAGCGCGCGGCTCCTCGCCTTCGCCCCCGAGGGTAAGACCCTGGCCGCGCGCAGCTGGGACGGTACACTCCGCGCCTACACTCTTCGCACCTGGGAACTGACCGCAGCCAGCGAGACCGCACCCTCGCGGATCGTTCAGCGCTGGCCCGCCGAGTTGAGGTGCGGCACCGGGCGCCCGCAGCAGCACGACAGCCTCACCTTCTCCCCGGACGGCAAGGCCGTGGTCTATGGGGTTGGCGAGCGGTTCCAGGTGGACGTGGTGGACGTCGCGAGCGGCAAGGCCCTGGAGCCAGTGAAGGAGACCAAGGTGGCCATCACCTCGTTCGCCCTCTCGCCCGACGGCCGCATGCTGGCGCTCGGCTGCAGGGATGGGCACATTCGACTGCGGGAGATGATGACGGGCAAGCTCCGCCAGCAATTGAGCGGACATCGGGGAGAGGTTTTGCCGCTGGTATTCGCTCCCGACGGAGGCCGCCTGGCTTCGGGTGGCATGGATGGCGGCATCCTCGTCTGGAATTTGCTGGCCGCAGCGAAGCCGGACACGGCGAGGGTTCCCGCACTCTGGGATGACCTGGCGAGCGCCGACGCGATGAAGGGCTTCGCGGCGGTGCAGTCGCTCACGGCGGTGCCCGGGCAGGCGGTGGCCTTGCTGCGCGAGCGGTTGCCGCCCGTTCCGAGGAGCGAGTCGGAACGGCTCCAACGCCTCATCGCCGACCTCGACGCTAAACGGTTCCAGGAGCGCGAGCGAGCGACGGCGGAACTGGAGCGGTTGGGGGAGCAGGCCGAGTTTGCCCTGCGGCAAGCGCTCGGGAATAGCCCCTCGGAGGAAGTTCGCCACCGACTGGAGCGCATCCTGGCGAAGCGTGCCGGCAGCCCGCCATCGGCCGAGTTGGTGCGCGTCGTACGTGCCGTCGAGGTGCTGGAGTTGATCGGCAACCCGACCGCACGCGACCTGTTGACGGCGCTGGCTCAAGGGGCGCCGGAGGCCAGGGTGACCCGCGAGGCGCGCGCGTCGCTGGAGCGGCTGGCCCGTCGCCTCCGCAGCGCGCCCTGAGTGACTGATCGCCGTTCACGCTGGCATACGATCGGCCTGTGCCCTATCCTATCTGAGCGAGGAACAGTGCCCGGCGTCGCCAGTCTGCGCCTACCGCGACGCCTCGCCAACTTGACCTTGCAGGATTGGCCGAAGCCGTTACTCTTTGCCGCTAGTGCAGGAGCACGGTGTCCCTTGTTCGTAGTCCCGCCTTTAGGCGGAATTACGTCAAGCCGCCTAAAGGCGGTACTACGAACAAAGGACGCCCGCGCGTCGCCTCGGACCCGGTTGGCAACCTTCTCGTTGTACAGGAAGCACACATGAGCATCTCCCAGAGGCCCCAGCGGCCCCGGTTCCGAAGGCTGGCGGTTTACGGCTTGCTCCTCTGGTTGGCCTTCGGAGCGCTGGCGCCGACCCTGGAGACGCTCCGCGCCCAGCCGCCTGCGCCTCAGGGCAGTAACCCCGAGGTGAGCGCCCGGGAGGAGGCGGAACCAACGAACTTCATCCTGGAACTAGTGGAGCACCTGAACCCGTTCAACTTCGACGGCGCGAAACTGATGAACCTTCTCAAGCGGCCGGGGTACACCGTCGCCGCGTTCGTCGCCTTGACCATCATTGTGTTCGTCGAGACGGGCCTGCTGATCGGCTTTTTCCTCCCTGGCGACTCGCTGTTAGTGGTCGCGGGCCTGACCTGCGCAGGGGCTCAGTGGAACCTGCCCCTGCTCCTCGTGCTGCTCTGTCTCGCGGCGGTCGTCGGGGACAGCGTCGGCTACACCATTGGCTTCAAGACCGGACCGCGGCTGTTCAACCGCGAGAAGTCATGGCTTTTCAAGAAGGACCATCTCCTCAAGGCGCAGGAGTTCTACGAGCGGCACGGTGGCAAGACAATCATTCTGGCCCGCTTCATGCCGATCATTCGCACCTTCGCGCCGGTCGTCGCGGGAGCGGGCAAGATGAACTACCGCCGTTTTCTGGCATTCAACGTGATCGGTGGTGTCGGCTGGGTGGTGAGTATGGTGCTGATCGGCTACTGCCTGGGCGATGCGCTCAAGTATATCTTCGGCGAGAGCTTTGACGTGGTGAAGCACATCGAGAAGGTCGTGATTCTCGTGGTGCTGGTGTCGATCTCCCCGGGAATCTACGTCTGGCTGCGGAGCAAGTTTCGAGGGAAAACAGCTGCGCCGGCCGAGATACCAGAGAAAGAGCCGGTCCGCGCCGCGGAGTGAGCGAAGGCGGCTCCAAAACCCCTCCCCCCGACCCCCTCCCCGAAGCGGAGAGGGGGAGAAGAAAAGACTTTTTTGGCTGGCTCCCCCTCTCCGCTTCGGGGAGGGGGTCGGGGGGAGGGGTTTGGCCCCTGGTTCAGGTCACGGCAATGACAATCACCGTGACGTTGTCCTTGCCGCCTGCCTGGTTCGCTGCGTCCACGAGCCGCTTGCAGTTCTGCTCGGGCGTCAAGGCGGGGTCGAGCAGCGGCAAGATTTCCTCGTCGGTCAGCATTTCTGTCAGGCCGTCGCTGCACAGCAACAGACGGTCGCCCGACTGCAACTCCAGACAGCGCAGGTCCGCCTCTGCCGCGGCTTTCATGCCGGCGTAGCGCGTCGGCCCGCCGTTGCCGCGCCAGCTCGCTTCCTCCGGCTTGATCCAGCCGAGATCGATCATTCGCTGCACCTGCGAATGGTCGCGCGTCAGCCGCTCAAGCCGCCCCGCACGCCGCAGGTACGCGCGACTGTCGCCCAGGTGAGCTACCAGCGCCCGCCCGTTGTGTACCAGCGCCAGCACCACCGTCGCGCCGAGCATGCCGCGGCGGCGTGTGCTCTCCTTGTAGACCGCCTGGCTGACCTCGGCGATGGCCTCACCAACGCCCTCCAACGCCGTCGGATCGGTCAGTTCCGCGACCCCGGCCAGGCGCTGGCGCAGCAGGTCCGGCAGGGTGTCCACCACAATTTGCGGAGAAATCGACTCCGCCATGCCATCGCTGATCAGGTAGAGGCCCTGGGCGGTATCCACAAAATAGCGATCTTCGTTGTCTTTGTGGGTGCGGCCCCGG
>DASPXY010000417.1:0-2766 GCA_035637055.1 Gemmataceae bacterium
TCTCCCGCCACCCGCCACCCGCCACCCGCCACCCTCACCGCGCTGCAGCCGCGCGTCAGCTGGGACCGCGTCCACAACCGTCTGCTGGCGTTGCCCGGCAGCCAGCAGATGGCGCTGGTCAATGGCGGCACCATCCCCGACACCGGGCAATACCTGGTCTACACGCACAACGGCCTGCGCGTCGGCGAGGTGGACGAGGAATTTGTCTACGAGCGTCGCGTCGGCGACGCCTTCTTGCTCGGGACGAATGCCTGGCGCATCAGCGACATCGAAGCTGACCGCGTCATCGTCGCGCCCGCAGAAGGCGCGCCGGCGATGGTCCCGTTCTGGCGCGGCGAGCAGACCGGGCGTAGCTACGATCTCGGCCTGGCGATCGGCCGCTTCCTGCGCGAGCTGACCGCACGCCACGACGACACCGAATGCGTGGCCTGGCTGCGCCGCGACTACCATCTCGACGAAGCCGCGGCTCGCAATCTCCTGTATCATGTCCGCCGCCAGCTGGCGCGCTGCGACACCCTGCCGACGGAGCGCACCCTGTTCATCGAGGCATCGCGCGACCAGCTCGGCGACTGGCAGGTGATCCTGCTCAGCCCGCTCGGCAGTCGTCTCCACCTCGCCTTGCGTCTCGCCCTCGAAAACAGGCTGCGCCAGCGCCTCGGCTACAACCCGCAGTGCCTGCACCACGACGACGGCATCCTGATCCGCCTGAGTGACACCGACGAACCGATTCTCGACATTCTGGAGGGCCTGACACCGGAAAATGTCAAGGGCCTGATCCTGGAGGAGCTGGCCGAAAGTCCCCTGTTTGCCCTGCGCTTCCGGCAAAACGCCGCCCGCGCCTTGCTGCTGCCGCGCGGCCAGGCCGGCAAGCGCGCGCCGCTGTGGCTCCAACGGCTGCGCGGCCGCGATCTGCTCCAGGTCGCCCGTCGTCATCCCGATTTCCCGATCGTCGCCGAGACGTTCCGCGAATGTCTGCACGATCACCTCGACCTGCCGCGCCTGGAACAACTGCTGGCGAACGTCCGCTCCGGTGAGGTGGCCGTCGTCACGCGCCGCATGGAGACGCCGTCGCCGTTCGCCGCCGGACTGCTGTTCGCCTTCACCGCGGGTTACATGTACCAGTACGACGGCGTCGAGAGCGATTCGGGACGAGGGACGCCGCTCGACCAGCACTTGCTCGACCAGCTGATCACACCGCAGACGCAAAGCCATCTGCTCGACCCGCGCGCGGTGCATCAGGTCGAGCGGCGGCTGCGCGGCCTCGGCCAACCGCCGCGCACTTCTACGGAGATGGCGGAGTGGCTTCGTCGCCTGGGTGATCTCGCGCAACCCGATCTCGAAGGGCCGATGGCGGCGTTCCTGGAGGAACTGGAGGCGGACGGACGGGCGGTACGGCTGGAGTTACCGGGTAGCCGTGTGCCGCAACGGTGGGTGCTGTCCGAGGAGCGCGAACTGTACCGGCAAGCGTTCGGTCTGGTTCCCGCCGAGCCGGAGCAGCGTCAGACGGCTGCGGCGGTTGTCCTGGCTCGTTATCTCGCCACGCATGCCCTGGTGTCGCTGCGGGACGTGCTCGACCGCTACCCCTTCGAGGAAACCTGGGCGCGACAACGCCTCGAAGAGTGGGCGGCGAGCGGGCGCGTCGTGGCGGTGCCCTCGGTGACGGAGGCCGAACCGCTGCAGTGGTCGGCACCGGAGAACCTGGAGCAGGTGCAGCGCGGCAGCCTGGCATTGCTGCGCCGCGAGGTCGCCACCTGCCCCGCCCCGCAGTTCGTCGATTTCGTGGCCCGCTGGCAACACCTGCATCCCGAGACGCGCCAGGGCAGCGCCGACGGATTGGTCGAGATGCTGGGGCGATTGGAGGGCGTGCTGCTGCCGGCGGAGTTGTGGGAGCGGACGGTGCTCCCTGCGCGCGTTCCCGGCTATCAACCGCGCTGGCTCGATGAGTGCATCACGTCGGGCGAGTGGCTGTGGGTCTGTCAGGGTGAGGGAAACGGCCCTGGCTCGCTGGCGTTTGTGCAGCGCGGCAACCTCGGACAGTGGGCCGCCCCGGCCGCACCAGACACCGCGGCTTTACACGGCCCGCCGGAGCGCGTGCTGGAGTGCCTGCGCAGCCGCGGGGCGCAGTTCGTCACGGACCTGGCCCAGGAGACGAGTCTGACGCCCAGCACGGTGCGCTCGGCCCTGTGGACGCTGGCGCGGCTCGCGGCGGTCACCAATGACCGCTTCGATGTGGTCCGCCGCGGCGAGGAACCGGCGCCCGCCACAGAGACCGCCGTGGTTAGCCGCCGCTTCGAGGTGTCGCGTCCAGGCCGGCTGCACGCACCGCGCCGCGCGAGCCTGAGCCGTCCGGAGGGGCGCTGGGCGCTGGTGCCGTGGGGCCGCCCCGACGCCGAGGCGCAGGCCGTCCACCACGCCGGAATCTTGCTTCGGCGCTACGGCATCGTCGCGCGGGAGCTGGCCGCGATGGATCCGTGGATGCCGTCCTGGCGCGTCCTTTATGAAGTGCTGAGCCGAATGGAACTGGCCGGCGATGTGCGGCGCGGTTACTTCGTCGAGGGCCTGTCCGGCGCTCAGTTCGCCCTGCCCGAGGCGGCGCGGCTGCTGCAAGAATTGAGCCTTCCCGCCGATGCCGCGGCTCCGGTGCTGCTGCTGCACAGCCTCGATCCGGCGAACCTGTACGGGGCCGGCGCCCCGCTCGACATCGCCTTGCTCGACGGCGGCACACGAACACTGAGCCGCCGCGCTGGCAACTGGCTAGTATTGCGA
>DASPXY010000418.1:0-3023 GCA_035637055.1 Gemmataceae bacterium
CCACCCGGGCGAGTAAGCGCGGCCCTGGCGTCTCTCCAAACGGAGTGCGAAACTCCTTGAAATCCGAGTGGTTCAGAACCTCCTCCGCCAACCCCGGGGAGTTTTCAAAGCGTTGCCCCAACCAGTCGAGGCCCGACAGCCGGGTCGGGGACTGACACTGGTTGAAGTGCGCAAGGCTGTCCAGGATCCCCTTGGCCGTGTCAAGAGAGTTTTTCGGCTGACCGGCAACCTGCGCCCAGACGTTCCATGAACTCTTGGAATGCGGCAACTCACCGAACATCCGTTGTCTCCCTTGGGGGTGTGGCCTGCGTTCCCAGGGCGAAGGCGAGGTAGGTGCCGCGCTCTGGGCCAGGGCAGGCCAACTCGAATGGAACGATCGCCTCGAAGAGCCCTCGGCGGATGGCGCCCTCCAGTGCCGGAGCGCCCGAGAGAACCAGGGCGAGGTCATACGCCCGGTGCCTCCCGGGTGCGTTGGCGAACGCCGGGGGTTCGAGCACGTCCGGGCTCAACGCCGCGGCAATAACGTGTCCAGGACGTTCGTCATCGCGAGCTGGCCACCGATCGTCCTGGCCGAGCGCCTTTGCCAGTCGGCTGACGCAGGGAAGGTCGATAAGCAGGACCAGGCAGCGCTTGCCTTCATGGCCTTCGCCGACGGGGATACTCACTGCGAAGTGCCACTCGGTCAGATCCCGCAGATCCTGACCCACGCCGATGAACAGATGGCCCGGGCTCCGTTCCGGCCTTGGCACCGGCGGAGGACCGGGAGTTCCAAGGTCGAAGCGCAGCAACGCCGGCAACGGAGGGATCTCTGGGTGGCCGCCCATCTCGACCAATGCACTTTCTTCTTTCGGAGTTTTCTCGCTTTCCGGTCCTGCACCCAAGTAATCGTCCAGCATCTGGTTGACCTCGGGCGAGTATCCCCACTTCTCCTTCGGGATCTCGTCACACGTTCCGCCCAGCAATTCGTCGCCGCGGAGCCCGAGAAAGTGCTCCCGCATCTTACGGCGTCCGCCATCGGACCAGATGCTGTCCCTCGTCGCCAGGCGATACGCACTCGAGTCATCGAACAGAGGGTGACAGTAGGGATCCGAAAAGGTTGACATCGCCTGCCTCCAGTGAAAGAGAATCAGAAGCCCGACCCAGGTTATTCGCGTTGCAATCCGCCAGAGCGGTAAAGATCCGCGAGTTGGCAGCTGAGTTCATCGAGCGTCGCGGACAGAAGCAGGGAGAGGAGTGGCAGTGTTGCTGAGTCGTCCTTATCCAGCCACGCGAGGGGACGGCTCGCTTGGGGGAGGGCGGACCACGCTCGTAACATCGCCCCCGCCGCGGTTCGGCCCTGCCGACGCGCGGACGCCTTCGGGGATCTCGACGAAGAGCCAGAAATCGCCATGAGCGAGTGTCCTGCGGTTACTCGTTCCGGTATCCGTGAGACGCTCCACGTAATGGTCCCACTGTTGCAGCAGCTGCAACGAGCCCTCGATGAGATCATCGGACAACTCCCGAGGCACAGGGGGCTGAGATCGGAGTGCGGCGAGTACCTCCTCCCGCACACACGTGCTGGTTCGGTGCGGGTAGGCTCCCTGGCAGGTGGCCGAGGATCGCGTCCCAAGTATCCCCGAAAATCATCCCTGCCAGGAGCCGGTGCTGCGGGGATGGGAACGGCAAACCGGCGTACAAACTCGCGACAAGTTGCTGACGGGTAAGGGCCACCGCGGGACGGTCCCTCGCTGGCGCTTCGGGCTTGTGTCAAGTTGCTCCGCGTCGAGGATCGTATCACAGAACCGCGGCCGGTTGTGGGTAGCCGACAGCAAGGAGTTGACCTGCCAGGCAGCGCGGGAACGTGGTACGATCAAGGAGGAGATTGCGCCGCAAGCTGGCCACGTGTCGCGTTGCGGTGAATGGAATTCAGGGGTGATACGAGATCCTGCGGCAGAAGTGCTTGCGAGAGTGAGACTTACGCCGAGATCCCGGATCTCGTATCACTTCCCGGCGCACACCCCCCTCTGGGTGCCGATCCCGTTCGGGGTGCGCGCCGCAGGCACCGTCGGCACCTGCACCCATCCCTTCGCGGCGATCAGAAGAAGCGATACCAGGCAGCGAAGAGGGCGGCGTAGACGCCCAGGAAGAAGCCGCTCAGCCCCGCCAGCAGGGCGGCGACCGGCGCCGGCAGGCGCGCCAGGATCTGGCCGAGGACCAGGTACATCGGAATCACGGCAGCGGCGAAGCGACCCATCGCCCCCATGCACATCTCGTGACTGCGCGTCCCGTAGGGGATCAGCAACAGACCCACCGCCAGCGACACTTCCAGCCGATTGAGCCAGCCTTTGCAGCCTCCAAGCACAAGTAACACGACGGCGAGCAGGAAGTAGAACGGGTTGGCCAGGTGTAGGCTGAACAGCGGGCTGCCCTGCGGTTCGTGCCGCCGCCAGTAGCACGGCGCGGACGCATCGCAGACCGACCACAGCGGTTCCAGGCGCAGCAGTGCCCCCAGGCGCTCCGGCAGCGGCACGGCGGAGCGGACACGCCAGTGCTCTTGCGTGTGGACGAAGGCCAGCGGGTCGTCGAAGGCGGCGTACAGGTAGACCAGGTAGGCGAGCAGGCCCCAGCACGCCAGCGGCAGCCACAGCAGGCAGCGCCAGCCGGCGCCGCCCCAGGTAGATGAGCGCTGGCAAATGTGGAGAAACAAGGGCGGCAGCAGGGCGACGCCGACGGGCCGCGTGGCCGTGGCCAGGCCGATGATTCCGGCGAGGGCCAGCAAGGGCCAGCGGCGTTGCATGCCGTACAGGGCCAGCACGCTCGTGAGCAAAAAGAGAGATTCGCTATACGCCATGCGGAAGAAAAAGCTAGTGGGCCACAACCCGAAGACCAGGACGGTCCAGGATCCGACCCTGGGCGGTCGGTCGCCGTAGCGCTCCCAAGTGTAGGCCGCAAGCACCACGAAAGCGACGGCGAGGCTGAGGTGAGCAACGAGGGCCAAGGCCAGTTCGGGGCGGATCCCGGTCAGATCGTGGAGGACGCGCCCA
>DASPXY010000419.1:0-2814 GCA_035637055.1 Gemmataceae bacterium
CCCGCAAGCGCGACGATTTCGAGATCACGGGCGTGCCGCCGTCGGCCATCAGGAAGTTCTCCCGCCGCACCGAGCACATCGAGAAGGTGGCGGAGGAGAAGGGTATCACCGACCCGAAGCGCAAGGCTGAGCTGGGGGCCGAGACGCGGGAGAAGAAGAGCAAGGAGCTGAGCTGGAATGAACTCCGGAAGGAGTGGGATAGCCGACTGACTGACCAGGAGCGCCAGGCCCTGGCCGAAACGCACCGCCGGGAGGTGCTTTACGCCCGGCCGGTCCGGGGGGAGGGGATGGCGGTCGATTACGCGCTGGAGCACAGCTATGTCCGCGAGCAGGTCATCCCGGAGCGCAAGCTGCTGACCGAGGCCCTCAAGCGCGGGCTCGGCTCGGTCACGGTCGAAGACGTGAAGCAGGAGCTTGCCCGCCGCCCGCTGATCCGCGGTGAGGAGGCGGGGCAGGCCGTGGCGACGACCTGGAAATGGAAGCAAGCCGATGAGCGGCTGGTCGGCCTGGCCCGCGACGGGCGCGGGCGCTACCGGCCGCTGGGCAACCCCGACCGCCCGTGCCAGCGCGATTGGCTGAACGAAGGACAGCAAGCAGCCGTGCGCCACGTGCTGGGGTCGCGCGACTTTATCACGCTAGTGCGCGGCCCGGCCGGCACCGGCAAGACGACGCTGGAGGAGGAGATCGGCGACGGGCTGAAAGAGGCCGGCGTGCCGGTCGTGGCCGTGGCGCAATCCACCGCGGCGGTGGACGTGCTGCGCGAGGAGGCGCATTTCGGGGAGGCGGATACTGTCGCGCGCTTCCTCACGGACAAGAGCATGCAGGAAAAGGCCCGCTGGGGCGCACTGCTGGTGGACGAGGCGAGCCTGCTGGGCACGCACGATATGCTGGGCCTGTTCGACACCGCGGCGGAGTTGCGGGCGAGGGTCATCCTGGTGGGCGATACCAGGCAGAATCGGGCGGTGGCGGCGGGCGAGCCCCTGCGGCTGATCGAGGAGCGGGCCGGGCTGCCGCGGGCCGAAGTGACGGAGATCGTCCGCCAGACGCACGGCGACTACCGCAAGGCGGCTGAAGCCTTGAGCGACGGCCGCACGGCCGACGGGTTTGCCGAACTGGATAAGCTCGGATGGATCAAGGAGCTGCCTGACAGCGAGCGCTATCAGGCCATCGCCCAGGCATACTTGGGGGCGATTGCCGAGCGAAAGCGCAACGGCGAGCACAAGACGGCGCTGGCGGTTACTGTGACCTGGGCGGAGGCCAAATCGCATCACCCAGGCCGTCCGCGGGGCGCTGCGGGCGGCGGGGAAGCTGGGGGAGGAGCGGGGGTTCGACGTCTGGCTGCCGGCGCATCTGACCGACGCGCAGAAGAAGGACGCCACCCACATCGACCCCGGCGATCTCCTGAAATGGCACCAGCACGCCCCCCGTCATAAGAGCGGCTCCCGCCTGGTCGTGGCCGAGGGGCAGAAGGTGCCGGTCGAGTACGCCGAGCGCTTCGAGGTGTACCGGCCGGGGCGGCTCGCCCTGGCAACAGGCGACCGGCTGCGCGTGACGGCCAACGGCGCTACCAAGGACGGCAAGCACAAGCTGCGTAACGGGGCGCTGTTCACGGTCAAGGGCTTCACCAAGCAGGGCGATCCGATCGTCGATCATGGCTGGGTCATCGCCAGGGATTGGGGCCACTGGTCGCTGGGCTATGCCGTGCCGTCGGAGTCCAGCCAGGGCAAGACGGTGTCGAAAGTCATCGTGTCGATTGCTAGCGAGTCGTTCGGGGCGGCCAACGAGCGGCGCTTCTATGTCCCGGCGACCAGGGGGAAGGAGCAGTGCCTGGTATTCACCGACGACAAGGAGCGGTTGCTGAAGGCCGTGCAGCGAGCCGACCAGCCCCTGTCGGCGCTGGAGCTGGCGGAGTCGCGGCGGAAAGCGCCGCTACGCCAGCGTCTGCACAAGCACCTTGCATTTATGCGGCGCATCGGTAATTTCGCCCGGACGCACGACGAACGTCAGTCCAACCTTCACAGAACGCTACCTTCACAGGAGGAGCGCGGCCATGCCCGATAAGAGCGATGTCCTGGGTGTCGCGCGCACCGCGCACCTGGATAACATGCTGGACCGGTTGTCGAAGGATAAGGGGGGCGAGAAGGACAGCGACGAGGAGTCGTGTCTGGCCTTCGGCTACCTGCGGGGCTTGCGCGAGCGGGCCTTGGCAGTGGAGTTCCGCTTGCGCACCGGCGACCGCGAATGGCTGTCGTACAGCTGCCTGGTGTCCTGGCGGCACAACCCGAGCGTGGGCCTGCTGCTGAAATTCACCACCGGCGACGTGGTGACGCTGGTGCTGATCCGCGGCAGCAATCTGGACATGCTGGTGGGCCACAGCCTGATCAACCTGACGGACCGAGGGTTGCAGCGGCACCGGATCACCTGGATCCGGGAAATGGATGAGGAGGAGCTGCGGAAGGCGGGCGAGGGGCAGCCGACCGTTGATAAGATCGAGGTTGCCGAATTCGAGACGCAGGAGGAATTGCGGGAGTGGCTGAAGAAGGCCGCGCCGGTGTTCCTGCGCTCGCCGGCTTGAGAAGATTTGACCAGTTTTGGATATCTCTACGACCTATCTCGCTCCTATTGCCGGCCCAGCTCGCGCAGCATGTCGGGCAGCATTCTGCTCGTAGAGGCCATGAATACCGTTGTGATTTCTTACTCGGCTTGTTGCGGCGGTGGTACGGACTGCCGGGGCGGTGGCCGCAGCGGCGGGCGAAGCGGCCATCCTCGCGCAGGAACGCCCCCACACCTACAGGATCGCTTCCGTCCCCGGCC
>DASPXY010000420.1:0-6309 GCA_035637055.1 Gemmataceae bacterium
CCTGTTCGACGTCGCCAGCGGCGAGTTGCGCGCGGCCTTCGGTGACGTTTCCGGCGTGCAGCGGCTGGCTCTCTCGCCCGACGGCTCGACCCTCGCGAGCGGCGGCCTCTACGGCGTGCAACTCTGGGATCTGGCCACCCAAAAGGAACGACCGCGGTTCGCCCGGGATGTCACGCGGCCGGTCCCGAGCGGCCTCGCTTTCAGCCCAGACGGCAAGACCCTGGCCGTGGCGAGCAGGGAAAAAGACAAGATGGGGCATACCTTCGTGGTGAGGTTGCTGGACGCAGTGACCGGAAAGGTGCGGGCGACCCTCACGAAGAAAACGCCGCTGGCGACCGATAGCGCCAACGGCCAGATCGCGTTTGCCCCTGGCGGCATTCTGGCGGTAACGCGCACCGAGACGGTGGGTCAGCCGGTTGGCCTGACGACCCTCTGGGACAGCAGCACGGGCAAGGAGCTAACCACCCTGCGACACGGCAGCCACGGCTACGCGGTCGCCTTTTCCCCGGACGGCGCGTCGCTGGCGGCGGTGGGCGGAAGCGTGCAGTTGTGGCAGCGCGACCCCTCGCCGCGCTGGGAGCGTTTTGAACTGTTTCAGGGGAACACGGTCCAGAGCCTGGCGTTCGCACCCGACGGCGAAACGCTGGCGTCGGGCGACTGGCGTGGCCATGTGGCCCTGTGGAACCCACGCACGGGAGCGCTGCGGCAGGAGTTGACAGGGCAGTGGATCCAGTACGCGGTGGCGTTCACACCGGACGGCAAGGCAGTCGCCGCCGTCGGCGGCACCTACGGCCACGGTGCGGCACACCTCTGGGATACGCAGACTGGGAAACTGCGCTGGAGTCACAACAAAATTCACGAAAGCCTCTCCGCAATCGGGATAATGCCGGACGGCAAGACGGTGATCGGCGGGGGTTACACCGGCCTCTACGCCTGGGACATGCAGACGGGCTCGACTCGGCAGAAGTTCCCCAAACACAAGGGGGCTATTGGGGCGATGGCGTTCGCGCCGGATGCCAAGACGCTGGCAATTGCCGGCATGGGCGAGGGAACCCCCGTCTCGCTCTGGGAAGTCGTTCAGGAGGCCGAGCGCGCGAAGTTGCCGAAGCATCCCGGCGGCGTGCGTGCGCTGGCCTTCACGCCCGACGGCCGGATGCTGGTCACGGCGAGCCAGCGGACGGAGAAACGCGGCGAGAAGATTCGTGGAGAAGTCCAGATCTGGGATCTGCAAACGGAGAAATCGTTACGCACCCTGGTGGTGCCCGGCGGCGCCTGGTCGGTGGCAGTCTCCCCCGATGGGCAGTTGCTCGCAGTCGGCAGCGGCGGTTTCGAGGAGAAGTCGCTCACGACCGCCGGTCACGTCTACTTGTGGGATCTGTCATCAGGGAAATTGCTACGTACGGCGGAGGCGGCTGACGGCGCCATCGCCGCTCTCGCCTTCGCGCCGGACGGCGGGACGTTGGCGCTGGCGAGTTGGGATGGCACGGTCCGGCTGTGGGACGTCGGCTCGTGGCTGGCTGCGAAGGTCGATCCGTGACGCTTGCCGGTCTCATTCCTCGACGAGTTCGTACGTCCCGTGGCCCGCCTTTTTCAATTTCCCCTGCCGCACCAACTCTTCCCACACCGCCTGTGGGAACTGGTTGGGCGGCGTGATGGCCACGATGCCGGACGACTGCCCGCCGGTTACCGGGCGGCGGCTGATTTTTGACTCTTCGTCCAGGCGCGTCAGCTTGAGGCGCTTGCGAAACGCCTTCATGGCCTGCTTCAACTCATCCTTGTCAGGCGGTGCGGGCGGCGTCGAATCTGTGGACATAATCCCTCCTCGCGCTCTTCAAAGTCACTCATTTCTCCAGCTTCCAGTCGGCCACGGCGTCGAAAACCAACAGAGGATCGACATGCGCCGGTCGCAGCGCCGAATGGACGGCAATGTGCGTGTCGAGCTGCCACAGGGGAATGAAGGGCATTCGCTCGAACAGGTGTCCCTGGATGTTGTGAGCCAGTTTCTTGACCTCGGCGAAGTCGCGCTGCCTCATCATATTTCGGAAGAGGTCCTCCAGATCGGCGTCATCCTTGTAGCCCAGGAAGTTGGTGCCACCGGGCTTCAGCGCCTCCTCGCGGCTGTCGAACAGCGGCCAGAGCCAGTACCCCTCGGTCGCGTAGTCGTGGTGGTGGTAAGCGAGTTCGTACTGCCGCTCCGCGAGATCCTTGCGGAGTTGGCGCGGCGGCAACCCTACGGGCTTGATCTGCACCTTCCAACCCACGCTGGCCGCCAGCCGGCCGATCTGGTCGGCGATGTCCTGACAGGCTGCCGCGGCGCCCGGCTCGTCGGTGGGATATTTCAGGGTCAACGCGACCATGGGCAATTTGGCCTTGGTCCCCTTGGCGATTGCCTGCGCCCGTGGGAAATCGTGGAGCGAGGCCGGCACCTCGGCGCACGCCCACGACCCGGGAGGATACGGGCCAGTAAGCGGCCGATGGAACTCCCGGCGGACGTCACGGCGCAGGTCCATCGTCGCCAGCGCCATTGCGCCCCCGGTGACGCCGAGAAGGCGGTGAGCCGGTTCGCCGCCGCGGAAACGATCGGTGAGGATCTTGTCGCGATCCAGTGCAAGAGCGAAAGCGCGGCGCAAACTTTGGTCGGCCAGCGCTGGCACGCGGTGATTGACCGCCAGGAACCAGATACGACGGTTGCGCAGGGTACGAACGTCCTTGACGCCCGCTTTCGCCAGGTCGCCCAGGCGGGCGGTGGGCAGATCGAGGAACAAGTGCAGCGGCCGCTGCGGGTCGCGAAACTCGCGGGCCGGATCGGTCGGTACGTAGAAGCGAATCTCGCGGATGGCCGGCCCGTCGGGGTGGCCAGGTCGGCGGTAGAGGGGGTTTGCGGCGAAAAGGGCAAACGTGCGGCCGTCCTCGAAGCGGCGGCCGGCATACTGGTACGGGCCGCTGCCGACTGGCTTGCGGGCAAACGTCTCGTCGTCCGCTTGCTTGATTGTCTGCGGTAACACCTTGAATGTCAGCAGCGCCAGCGGATCGAAGTAACTCTGCCGGAACTTGAACTCGATCTCGAAGGACTCCTTGGTCACCGAGGGCGCTTCGACGAGATCGGTCCACTCCGGCGGACGCTCGGGCAGACGCAGGTTCGCCTGGATAGTGTCGCGGACGTGAAAAGAGGTCACGCGCTTGCCGTCGGACCAGAAGGCGTTATGGGCGAGGTGGAAGCGGCGGCGACCATCGTCGAGCACCACGGGCGGACCAAGAGCCAGCTGTCCGAGGTAGCGCTGCCCGTGGCCATCATCGTAGACGGCCTTGAGCAGCCCCTCGAAGAGCAGTTCCACGGCCTGTCGCTCCGCGTCGGTGCAGGCGGTCGCGGGCGACATGAACTCCGGCAGAGCACGCACACCGACATGGAGGATCGTATAAGCGTTCTTTCGGCGGAGATAGGCGTCCCTCAGTCCCGGCAGTTGCGGCCAGGCGGCCAGGGCCTGTTCGAGTTTTCGTGCCGCCGCCCGATCGTCGCGGAGGGAAGCAGCCTCACGCAGCAGCGCCGCCGCCCGTTCGCGTAAACTGCGGCGGATGGTATCCAGGCCAGGACGATAGAGCCACAACACGCGCAGCGGCTCGAACACGGGCTCCTGAATGAAGTGCTCCTCGATCCATTCCACCTGCTGCCGCGCCGCGGCGTCATTCCTATTGAGGAGGTGAAAGCCCGCGTAGGCAGTACGCAGGCGTGCGACCTCGAGCAGCAAGGACTGCTCGTCCGGATAGGTTCGTTGCAGGCGCTCGGCCAGGGCGAGGGCGTCTTTCCAGTCCTGCTGGCGGCGGGCTGAGGCGGCGGTGGCACGGAGCAGGTGCAGGCGAACCTCAAGGAGCCGCTCCTCAAGCCGTTTTCCCAGGCCATTCCCTGCCCCCAGGGGGCGGTCGCGCATGCCGAGGTGGAAGCGCAGCGCGGCGCCCAGGACGACCTCGCACGCCTGTAATCTCTGGATGGGGGACAGCGCCACGTCTGCGCTGTTGAGGAACTCGGCAACCCGTTTCAGGGCCATCTCCTCGTAGGGAGGCTCGGCAGTCGGGTCGGCGTCGGCCAGAGAGCGATACAAGGCGGCGATGGCAGGTGACGCGTGCGCCGCAGTTCGGGCGAGGTCAGCCGGCAGCAGCGGCGCGGGCCCTTCCGCTGCACCCTTCGCAAGATCCTCCTGCCCGAGCGGGATTCGGCTTCGCGGGTTGGCGGGCGTTTCATTCTGGGCGGCCACCCTCCAGGCGAATCCGCCCACTGCCAGCAGCACCAGGGCCAGGCAGAACCGCGAGCACGTTCGTGAGCGGAGGGCTCGGTACATAATCTACCTTCGGGATTCGGAAAGTCGCGGGTGGCGGCGCGGACGGCCTCACCAGAGTTCCGCAAGGGTCATTGTACAAGACGCCGAGAAGGCTTGTAGCACGGCTCTCCTGAGCCTTCCTCAGAAGCCCCTTCCGCACTGGCGGGACAGCGCCGCTTGGCAGCGTGGCGCGTTTGCCATAAGACACCGCCATGCTGCCGAGTTTCCCTTTCTCCGCGATCGTTGGCCAGGACCGCCTCAAGTGCGCCTTGCTCCTCGGGGTGATCCAGCCGAGTCTCGGGGGCGTACTGGTCCGTGGCACCAAGGGCGTCGCCAAGTCAACCGCCGTGCGCGCCCTCGCTGCACTCCTGCCGCCGTTGCCGCTGGTCGAGTTGCCGCTCGGCGCCACCGAGGACCGCGTCCTCGGTGCGTTGCACCTGGAGCGTGCCCTGCGCGGCGAACGGGCGCTCGAACCCGGTCTGCTCGCCGCAGCCGACAACGGCATCCTCTACGTCGATGAGGTCAACCTGCTGCCCGATCACCTCGTCGATGTCCTTCTCGATGCCGCAGCTAGTGGCGTTCACCGCGTCGAGCGTGAGGGCCTGTCGCTGAGCCACCCGGCGCGCTTCCTGCTCGTCGGCACGATGAACCCGGAAGAAGGCGAGTTGCGACCGCAACTCCTCGACCGGTTCGGCCTCGCCGTGGACGTGGCCGATCTGTCCGACCCAGCGGAGCGCGCCGAGGCGGTGCGCAGGCGCTTGGAGCACGAGGCAAATCCCGACGCTTTTCGCGCCGCCTGGCAGGCCGCGGAAACTGCCGAGGCCGAATGCATCGTTCGCGCTCGTCGCCTGCTGCCGGAGGTGCGCGTCTCCTCTGCGGTGCTGCGGGCCGTCAGCGAGCGGTGCCTGGCGGAGGGCGTTGAGGGGTTGCGCGCCGACCTGACCTTGTGCAAGGCGGCGGCCGCGTGGGCTGCGTACCAGGGCCGCACGGCGGTCGAGCCAAGTGATGTCGATACCGTCGCCGAGTTTGCGCTCGTCCACCGCCGCACGAAGCCGCGGCCGCCGCCGCCGGGTGGCGGGTGGCGGGTGGCGGGTGGCGGGCAGCGAGCGGCGGGAGAAGAACTGCCCGCGGAATCTCCGACTCCTCCCGCCACCTGCCACCCGCCACCCGCCACTGTCTTCGAGAGCGCTGGTTTGTTCACAGCACGGCCGCGGCCGGCGACCGCAACCCTGAAACGCTCCATTGCTGAGGGACGATGGCGTATTAGGGCGGCGCAACAGGTTGGCAGCGCCGGCGGTGCAACACGGTGTTACCGTCCCGGCGATGCGCTGGCATGGGCCGCCACGTTGCGTGCAGCGGCGCCATACCAGGGCGAACGCGAACAGCGCGAGCGCTTGATTGTCCTTCGCCCCACCGATCTCCGCGGACGGCGGCGTCGCGGGCCGGCCGGCTGTCTGCTGTTATTCGTCGTGGACACGAGCGGCTCGATGGCCGCGTGGCGGCGCATGCGCCAGACCAAGGCGGCGATCCTGGCGTTGTTGGTGCAGGCATACCAGCGGCGCGACCGGGTTGCGCTCCTGGCGTTCCATGGGGAGAGCGCCGAACTGGTGTTGCCGCCCGCGCACGGCCTGACTGCGGCGCGGCGAGCGCTGGAGGAGTTGCCCGTCGGTGGTGCCACGCCTCTGGCCGAAGGGTTGGCCGCCGCCTGCCGCTTCCTCCGTCGCGAGCAGCGTCGGCGGCCGCGGCAGCCGGTCTGGACGGTGCTGTTGACCGATGGCCGCGCAAATGTGGCGTGTGCTGGGGATCCCTGGATCGATGCGTTGCGGCAGGCACGGGTGCTGGCCTCCTGTACGACGGAGTGCCTGGTCGTGGACACGGAGACAGGCTGGCCGCGCTTCGGCAAGGCCGCCGAACTGGCGGGTACGCTTGGGGCGCCGTGGCTGGCGTTGGAAGAGGTCCTGGGCCGGCCTTTGCCGGATCCCTGGCGGCGAGCAGT
>DASPXY010000421.1:0-6413 GCA_035637055.1 Gemmataceae bacterium
CTGGGCGCTCGGTCTGCGCAATCCCTATACCTTCGCATTCCAGCCCGGCACCGGCCGCCTGTTCATCAACGACGTCGGCCAAGTTCTGTGGGAGGAAATCGACGAGGGCGTTGCCGGCGGCAACTATGGCTGGCCGATCTACGAAGGCCCGAGCAACCCGCCCGATCCGCGGTTCATCGATCCGGTCTTTGCCTACCCGCACAACGGCGCTTCAGCCGCGATCGTCGGCGGCGCCTTCTACAATCCGACGACTGTGCTTTTCCCCACCGAGGACGTCGGCGATTACTTCTTCGCTGACTTTGTCCAGGGCTTCATCAAGCAACTGGACGTGACCACCCGTGCCGTGAGCGACTTCGCCAGCGGCATCGCGAACCCTGTCGATTTGAAGGTCAACGCCGACGGTAGCCTCTACTACCTCGCGAGTGGCAGCGGTGAACTGGTGCGGGTCCAGCACCCCCCGCCCAGCCCCCCTCCACCACCACCCAGCCCCACGCCACCCGGAGCGAGCAGTGTGGGCGTCTTCGATCCCGCGACGGGCAACTGGTACATCAGGAACAACAACAGCTCGGGAGCACCGGATATCACTCCCTTCGCTTACGGTGCCGCGGGCTGGGTTCCCCTCGCGGGTGACTGGGACGGCAATGCCTCAGTGACCCTTGGGGTTTTCGACCCCAATACCGCTATCTGGTATCTTAGAAACAGTAATAGCGCGGGCGCCCCTGACTTCACACCCTTCGCTTATGGGGCGCCCGGCTGGATCCCGATCGTCGGCGATTGGGACGGTGATGGCATTACTACCATCGGCGTCTTCGACCCGAGTACCGCTACCTGGTATCTGCGCAACAGCAACAGCCCCGGCGCGCCGAGTATCACGCCCTTCCGCTACGGCGGCGCCGGCTGGCTGCCGGCGGTGGGGGATTGGGACGGCGACCGCACCACCACCATTGGGGTTGTCGATCCTGCTACCGAGACATGGTATCTGAAAAATAGTAATAGTGCCGGCGCGCCCGACATCACGCCGTTCGCCTACGGCGCGCCGGGCTGGGTGCCCGTGGCCGGTGACTGGGATGCGGACGGGAGGGAGAGTGTCGGCGTCTTCGATCCGACCAGTGCCACCTGGTATCTGCGAAACACCAACTCGGGAGGAGCGCCGGACATCACCCCGTTCGCCTATGGCGGAGCGAACTGGAAGCCTGTGCCGGCGCCGTGGGGGCGGTCAGTGGGCGTGCAACCAGCGGCTCGGGAATTGTGGCTGGATGCCCTCGCCGCCGCGACCCTGTTGTGAGATGCCGCGAACAGCAGGGCGAGCCGGTCAGCGACCGGAGTGAGCACCGCTTACTCCGGTCGCTGACCGGCTCGCCAGACAGCGCGGGGCTTCTGCGTCTGCTGCGGACAGGATCTCTTTCCTCCCGCCGCTCTTTGGTGTTCAATACGTTCTTTCTGCTCCACAATCCCTCGCGAGGGAAGTGCCTGATGAACGTCCTGATCGCCGCCGAGCAAATCCAGCAGCGCGTCGTCGAGTTGGCCCGGCAGATCGGCGCCGATTACAGCGGCCGCCCCGTTACCATCGTCGGCGTCCTCACCGGCTGCCTGATTTTCCTTGCCGACCTGGTCCGCCATCTCGACCTGGCTTTGCGCATCGACCTGATCCAGGCTTCGAGCTATCGTGGGCCCTCGACGACGCCGGGCGAGCTGCGCATTCAGCCCGAGTTGGTGCCCGATGTGGCCGGCCATCACGTCCTGCTGCTGGACGACATCCTCGACACGGGACAGACGCTCGCGTACCTGGTCAAGCACCTGCAAGGGCTTGGCGCGGCCTCGGTGAAGGTGGCGGTGCTGCTGCGTAAGCTCGGCCGGCAGCGCGTACCGCTGGAACCCGATTACTGCGGCTTCGACATCCCCGACGAGTTCGTCGTGGGCTACGGCCTGGACTTCAACGACCAGTATCGCCATCTGCCCTATCTTGCCGTTCTCCCGAAGTAGGCCCCGCTCGGCTCGCGGCACCCACACAACGCACGGATGCAGCCCATGAAGATTCTCAATCTGATCCCCTCGCTGGCGTCCGACGGCGCCGCCGCCCAGCTTGCCCTGCTCGCCACGGGGCTGCCGCGCGACCGCTTCGAGGTTCAGGTCGGTCTGCTCGGCGACGCGGACGGGCTGCCGACATCCCTGGCTGCCGGGCTTGTGCCGGTCACGGCGCTTGGCTGGACACGTCTGCTCGACCCGCGGCCGCTGTGGAGACTGCGGCGGTTGGTCCGCGACTTCCGCCCCGACGTGATTCATGCCTGGCGGCCTGGAGCGCTGCGAGCGTTGGCGATCGCGGTCGGCCGACCGCAGGCCCGACTGGTCGTCAGCCATCCGTTTGCCACGGCGCGCGGCGGCGAAAAGCCGTCGCGTCTGGATCGCTGGCTGCTCGGCCGGGCCGATCGGGTGGTGGCGTCCGGCGAGGCCGAGGCGGATCGCTGTCTTCGAGCCGGCGTGCCGCCGGCGAAGGTCGTGGTCCTGCGGCCGGGTGTAGCCTCAGCGCCACTCGCTGGGACACCGGGCGCACGCCGTGCCCTGCTCTGTGCCGGCCGTTTGGAACCGCACAAGGGCTTCCGCGAGGCGATCTGGGCGTTCGACGTGCTGCGCATGCTCTACGACGAGTTGCGGCTGTTGCTGGTAGGCGATGGCCCCGACCTACCGCGCTTGCGGCGCTTCGTCGCTCGCACCGGGGCGGAGGCCGTCGAGTTTGTCGGCGCCAGGCCAGACGTGCCAGCGCTGATGAGCGGGGCCGAGGCTGTCTGGGTGCCGAGCCTGGCGGATGGGGGCGTCCGTGTGGCGCTGGAGGCGATGGCGGCTGGCCGGCCGGTGGTAGCGTCGCGGTTGCCGGGGCTGGCCGAGGTAATCGTCGAGGGCGAAACGGGCTTCCTGGTGCCGCCAGGAGACAAGATCGCGCTGGCCCGGCAGACGCGCTTGCTGCTCGACGATGTGGCCCTGCGCGCCCGGATGGGGCAGGCGGGGCGCGAGCGCGTCCTGCGGGAGTTTTCCGCGATGGCGGCGGTGAGCGCTGCGGGGGCGCTCTACGAAGAGTTGGCGGCGTGATCCCCTGTTTTCCCGCTTGCGGGTTAGCGCTCCCAGTGCTAACCCGCAAGCGGGGCATCGCAAGATTACCCATCGGCACGCTCGGGCACGACGAACCCGGCCCGATAATTCCGCGTTAGCAGCCGATTCGCCTCCGCATTGTCGGTGAAGCGTTCCGCCTGCGCGTCCAGCACAAGCCGCCGGCCGACGCGCAGCATCGTGCTGTTGAGCTGCACGCCGTTCCCGCGCAGGTGCTCCTCCATCCGCGCCAGCGTGTCCGAAGCCTGCGGATTGTCCGCGACGACGCGCGTGCGCGGATTGAACGCGGCCTGCTCGCCCAGGCGATAGGAAATGTTCGCCAGGTGGCACAGGGCGCTGGAGTAGTGCCCTTCGAGGATCGGCGCGTTGAGATCCTGCGGCCGACGGCTGCGCACCGCGGCGATGAAGTTGGCGAAGTGGTTGCCGCCGCCCGGACCGCGTCGCCCTGCCCCCTCGACCCGCGGCAACGGCGCCGCCGTCGTGCGCCCGCGCGGATAGAACTGCGTCCCCGCGATGATGCCCTCTTCCAGATGGAAGACATTCCCGACCCCTTGATGGTTATACTGGGCAGTCTCCAGCCCGCGCACCTCGAAGATGAGCTGGGTCGCGCCGTAGTCGAAGATGGCGATTTGCGTGTTCGGCGTCTCGGCGCGGTCGCTGGCCCCAAAGCGTCCGCCCAGGCTGATGACGCTGCGCGGCAGGGTGGCGCCGGGGATGCCCCAGCGGGCCTTGTCCATCTCGTGGACGCCCTGATTGCCGATGTCGCCGTTGCCGAAATCCCAGAACCAGTGCCAGCGGTAATGCACCAGGTTCTCGTGGTAGGGTCGCGTCGCCGCCGGCCCGAGCCAGAGGTTGAAATCCAGTTCGCGCGGCGCGTCGCTCCGTGCCACCGACGGCACGCGCCCCTGACTGTTATCGCGCCGCTTGTAGCACAGGCCGCGCGCCACCAGCAGCCTGCCGAGTTGGCCGGAGCGAATCACATCGACGACATTTGCCATCGCGGTATTACTGCGACTCTGAGTCCCGTGCTGGACGATGCGGTTGTGGCGGCGGGCCATGTCGGCGGCGATGCGGCCCTCGTGGACGTTGTGACTGCAGGGCTTCTCGACGTAAACGTCCTTGCCCGCCTGGCAGGCCCAGATGGTCATGAGGGCGTGCCAGTGGTTGGGCGTGGCGATCGAGATGGCGTCCACGTTGCGGTCTTCGAGAGCGCGCCGCACGTCCTGGACGGTGCGCGGCTCCTGGCCGCCGGCGTCGCGCACCTGGCGGACACGCCGGGAGAATGTGCGCGTATCGGGATCGATCAGGTAGGTGACGCGCACACCCTGCATGGCGGCGAAGGCGCCGACGTGGGAGCCGCCCCGGCCATTGAGTCCGGCGACGCCGATGCGGATGGCCTCGTTGGCGCCGACCACCTGGCCGCTCGACTTGGTGCCGGCGATGGTGATGGTCGCGGCGGCGGCAAGGGTCGATTTGAGGAAGTCGCGACGGTTCTGGCGAGTCATCAGAGGTCCTTTCACGGAGAGTCGGGGCGAGATTATCAAGGCGGATCACCTGCTTATACCCTCTCACGAGGCGGGCTGCAAGCAATTCCCAGGGCATGTTTGTCCGAGCGCTTGGCGTGAGCGAGGGACACTCCTTGGCGGCAGGGAATCACGATGGGACGGTGAAACCCTGGAGCCGCGCCATCTCCTGTTCACTTGTTAGGAGGCGGTTGCCCCAACGCCTGCTCTGCGTCGCGGCGCAGCAGATCCCACGCCAGCCGATACTGCCAGGCCCAGGTGAAGCCGAAGGGGTCGTTGCGGGGGATGATCCGCAAGGAGTCGCGACGGCCCAAGCCGTCGCAGCATGTCCTCGACGTGATGCGAATCCCCCCTTTGCGTCTACTGGACCACAACGACGCCCGGAAGGCAAAAGAAACCGCACTGCCCAGGACTTGTTCGCCCTCGCCAGTTCCGTTAGCATAAGACCCGCAGTGGGGAGTCAATCCCTCTCGGGGTGGAAGCAGCCTGGAGGTGACAGCGGCTCATGTCCGACACCGACACAACGCGCAGACGGTTCTTGAGCATCTGTACGAGCCTGTTGCTGGCCGTCCTCGGCCTGCTGATGGCGATACCGATCTTTCGCTACTTGTGGTCACCCCTCCGGAAAAGAGGCGGGGCAGAGGGCGCCGGGCCGCCCTTCGTCGACGTGGGCCCGCTGTCCGACTTCCCGGTCGGCCAGTGGCACTTGCGGGCGTTGGAGACAGTTCACGAGGACGGCTGGAGGCAGACCCGCGTCCGCCACGCCATCTGGGTCCGCCGCCAAGGGGAGGGAGCGCAGGACATCGCCGTCCTGTCGTCGATCTGCCCTCACCTGGGCTGTCCCGTTAACTGGCATCCAGACGAGTCGCGGTTCGTCTGCCCCTGCCACGGGGGCATCTTCGATCCCACCGGCCGGCGCACGAGCGGCCCCGTGCCGCGCGCGATGGATGCCCTTGAGTTCGAGGTGCGTGCCGGCCGCCTGTGGGTCCGCTGGCAGGATTTCAGGATCGGCGTCGCCGAGCGTGTTCCTGTGACGACGTGACCTTCTTGGGAGACAGGACATGAGCACCGGGCAGGAGCAACCGCCGTCCGGGTTCTGGGGTCAGCGGACGGGCTGGAGCCGGCTGAAGCAGCTGCTCTTCCTCGAGCCCTTGCCCGGCGGCGCACGCTGGTCGGCCGCCTTCGGCAGTCTGCTGCTGTTCGTCTTCGTGCTCCAGGTGCTCACGGGCATTCTGCTGGCGATGAACTACGCCCCCTCGGTCGAGAGCGCCTGGCCGAGCGTGAAAGCCATCCAGGACGACCCGACCGGGGCCTTCATCCGCGGGGCCCATCACTGGGGCTCCAGCGCCATGGTCGTCCTGCTCCTGTTCCATCTGGTGCAGGTGTTCGTGTGGGGCGCCTACAAGAAGCCGCGCGAACTCACCTGGATGGTGGGCGTGCTGTTGCTGGTCTGCATCCTGGGCCTGGCCTTTACCGGATACCTGTTGCCGTGGGATCAGAAGGCGTACTGGGCCACCAAGGTCAGTCTGGGCATCGCCAGCACCACGCCGGTCGTCGGGGACGACCTGCGCACCCTGCTGCAGGGTGGCCCGCAGTTAGGCAACCTGACGCTGACCCGCTTCTACGGCCTGCACGGCTTCATCCTGCCGGGACTGGTCGTCCTGCTGATCGTGGTCCACCTCTACCTGTTCCGCCTGCACGGCGTCACGCCCTCCTGGGGGCAGTCCGCCGAGCAACTCAAAAGCAAGGAGGAACCCTTCTGGCCGCGACAGGTCTTGATGGACGGTG
>DASPXY010000422.1:0-6021 GCA_035637055.1 Gemmataceae bacterium
AGCCCACGGGCTGCAGCCCGTGGGCTTGAGGACGTTCCCATCCCTGTCGTCGAACCCCGGAAGGAGGACATCCGGGCGTTTCGGGCTCAGCGCCGTCCTGCCGAGGCGACCTCTCCCGTGCAGGTGATCCTGTGGCTCGCCTTTGGGCAGGCGCGGGTACTCGCGCCGGTTCTGGCGGGGGCGGCCCTGGTGGCCGGGTTCCTCGTGCCGGCGTACGGGCAGGTGCTCTGGCCGCTGGCCACACTGTTGCTCGGGGTCGCGTGCGGCATGGCGGTGTTCGTCCAGGAGCAGAGCGACCTGTCATATCAATTCCTGGCCGCTCAGCATATTCCACTAAAGACGATCTGGAATGTCAAGATGATGTTCTGGGCGATCGCCGCGGTTCTGGCGTGCGGGGTTCTGCTCGTCGGCGGGCTGTTGACGGTGCTGGTGAACGCCATGTCCGCGCCGGTCCGGCGACCCGGCTTCGGCGACCCGGCCGCCGTTCCGCAAGTCGGCTTCGTGTTCGGCGCCTTGCGCGACTCCCTGGGGCCGGTCCTCTTTTTCACCGTCTGGCTTGTGTACGGTTTTTGCGCCGGGCAACTGTTCGTGTTGCTCTGCCGCAAGGCGATCCTGGCGGTGGTCCTCTCCACGCTGGTCGCCGTTGGCGCGCTTAGCTTGTGGCTCCCCTCGCTGTTTTGCCTGGGAATGAGCGGCTGGCAGCTTTGGCTGGCTCCGCTCCTCGCCCTGGCGGCGAGCCGCCTATTGCTGCGAGCCTGGGCCGGCGGCCGCGTCAAGGAGCGCCGACCGCTGACCGCCCTGATTGGCTTCGGCATGGTGGCCCTGGTCTGGGCGGGCCTGGTCTTCACTCTGCGCGCCTGGGACATCCCCGACGTGGGCGAACCGCTCGACCGGGCGGCTTTCCGCGACTCGATCCCGACAGGTGAGAAGAACGTCGCTGGGCAAAAAATCCAGGAGGCGCTCGGAGAAGTGGCCGATGCCAAGGGCGAGGTGGCCCCCTGGCTGGACCGCCTGACCGAAGCAGCGCAGTTGCCGCTCGGCGTGCTCGAAGCCCCGCGCGAGGGCCAGGCACCCATTCTGCGCCATCTACCGGCATGTCGAATCATGACGGAGAGTCTGCTCGCGCTCGCACGGACGGCGCAGGAGAAAGAGCCTGGAACATCTGTGGATCGCCTGGGCCAGATCCTGTTGCTATCGCGCCATCTGCGAAACAAGGCGTCCCTCGTTTCGTACCTGGCCGGGGTGGAGGCTGAGGCGAGCGCTTTGCAAGGGCTGGAACAGTGGTTGGCTCACGGGAAGCCGGCGCCGAACCATCTGGAGCGCGTCCGGGACTTGTTGGAACGCCATGCAACCGGAACGCCGACGCCGCTCGACTGCCTGCAGACCGAGTGTTTCCGCGCCGGCGGGCTCCTGGACAATCCCGCCGCCTGGTCGTTCCGTGTGGGTGGTGGTGGCGACCGCGTCCCGGAAACCTGGCTGGCCGACGCCATTGCCCTGTCGCTCGACATGCCGTGGGAGAACGAACGAAAAAACCGCCTTTGGAGGTCTGTCTGGGAGGGATTGTTCCGCACCATTCGCGCTCCGTCCTGGCAGCCGCTGGAAACAGGCGACGTACCCGAGGCCCGCAAGGAAGCCACGCGCCGGATCCTCCGCGGCTGGTTGCCGGCGACGGAAGGCGCGGGCGCGTCCTTGACGACGGCGCGGCTGGCCCGGCTGCTGGATGACTCGTGGCTGGCCGATGAACGCCTCTTCGCCCAGGTCCTGCCGTTGCGGAACGCGGGGATCCACTCGCAGTGGCGCGTGGACTCCGCACGCTTGGCGGCGGCCCTCGGGCTTTATCAACTGCAACACGAGAAGACTGCTCAGAAGTTGGAGGAGCTGGTTCCGAACTATCTGCCAAAACTCCCGGTCGATCCCTATACTGGCCAGGCCTTTCGTTACCGCATCTCGCAGGGAGAGGAAATCGAGGTCATGCGTCCGGGATGGCAGGAGAAGGTGAAGGTGCAGGCGGGCCAGGGGATCGTCTGGAGCACCGGCCCCGACCGCGTCGATCACGGCGGCCGGAAGCACTGGGAAGCGCCTGTGGAAGATCATCCGTGGTGGCCCGGCGACGTCGATCTGGTGACCATCATCCCACACTGGTGAGTGGTGAGTGGTGAGTGGTGAGTGGTGAGGGGTGAGGGGTGAGTGGTGAGTGGTGTGGTTGGATTGCATTGCATTGCACGCACATCCCCTGCAAACCACTCACCACTCACCACTCACCACTCACCACTCACCACTCACCACTCCGAACCACTCACCACTCCGAACCACTCACCACTTGAAGAAAGGAAGAAGCCATGCGTTACGTTCTGGCCGCACTGCTGTTGCCCGCCGTGTGCCTGCTGCCGGCCTTGGCTCAGGACAACGACGGCGAGAAACTCTACCGCGAGATCGAAAAGAAGATCAAGAGCGCCACCGCCATCCAGGTCGCCTCGGAGTTGCGGATGGAGGGCGGCCCCGGCGGCATGATGGAGACGTTCACCGCGTCCCTGGTGCTGACCAAGGACAACAAGGCTCGCCTGAAGTTGAGCGGCTCTGCGGGGGGCAAGGAAGTCAACATGGAAATCGCCTCCGATGGCAAGCAACTGCGGGCGTCGATGACGTTCCCCCC
Organism: Gemmataceae bacterium; assembly: GCA_035637055.1. Lineage (GTDB taxonomy): Bacteria > Planctomycetota > Planctomycetia > Gemmatales > Gemmataceae > DASPXY01. Next base: position 2,654 of record DASPXY010000422.1, read on the forward strand.
CGAGACGAAGGAGCAGCCACTGCCGAAGAACTTTCACAACACCGTCAGCGCGATGGTAAGCCGCATCGGCCTGGTCAGCGGCTTTTTCTTCGCCAACAAGGGCGGCGACGGAATGGAGACCGACGTCGAGAAACTGCTCCCCATCACGGAGTTCAAACTGGAGCCCGCGGAGAAAGTCAACGGCAAGGATGCCAAGGTGGTGAGCTACAACGCCAGCCCCGAAGGGAAAACTCCGGCCCGCGTCACCCTCTGGGTGGACGCCAAGACGCTCCTGCCGCTGAAGCGCCTCATCGTGCTAGGCAAAGGCGGCGAACGCTTCAGCGAGACGTACAACGAGTTCACGCTCAATCCCAAGAAGATCGACCTCAATTTCACGTTCACCGCGAAGAAGATCGTTGTCGATCCGGCCCTGGAGGCGATTGTCAGCGGCACGGTCACGTACAAGGGCAAGCCGGTCCCGGACTCGTACATCGATTTTTATCCCGCCGAAGGCCAACTTCGCGGCGGGGAGACGGACGCGGCGGGCAACTACACCGTCAAGGGGTTGACGGCGGGAGCGTACCGGGTCGTGGTGAATTCCTCGAAGGTGCCGGCGCTGTACCGCGACCGCGACACCACCAGTTTGCGCGTCACCCTCATGAAAGGGGCGAACATCTTCAACATTGAGTTGAAGTAATTCAAGCGATAAGTTCTGATCCAAGCCTCGATCGTTTGTATCACCATTCGGGAGGTTCACATGCACAGCAGACACATCGGCGTTCTCCTCGCCGCCGGGCTGGCGCTCGGGGCCATCCTGGGAGGGGCTTTTGGCCCGGCAGGCAGCCACGGCGGCGCCGGTCAGGCCAACGCCCAGCCATCGCTACCAGGGGCTGCTGTCCAGCCCGGCGCCCAACCGCTCCCCGGTGGCGCCGTCAAGGCCGGCCGCTACCAGTTCGTCTCCAGCCTGATGACCGTCGTCATGATCGACACAGAAACCGGCAAGACCTATGCCCTGTCGCCCTCAACGATGGGTGGCGGGCCGTTCGGCAGCGTCGGCGAGTTCGCCTGGGCGCCGATCACCAAGTTCGACGACATCGAGAACTTCAGGAAGTGGTTGAAAGAGCAGCGCGAGCGCGCCATGCCTCCGTTCGGCGGGTTCGACAAGAAGCCCGACGAGCGACCCAAACCGAAGTTCGAGGAAAAGGAGAAGCCGAGGTTCGAGGACAAGGGGAAGCCCGAGGAGAAGAAGTTCGACGGTGGGCGCGGGGCGACCCTGAGCGGCAGGGTCACCATAGCGGGGAAACCCTGGAAAAACGTCATCGTGTCGTTCTATCCGGCCGAGGGCAAGGCCCGTAGCACGCACACCGACGACGAAGGCAGATACACCTGGAGAGATGCCACTCCCGGTGCGGTGCTCATCACGCTCGAGGGGAAGGGCATTCCGAAGGCGTACAAGGACAGAACCGCCTCCCCCTTGAGGACCATCGTCAAGTCTGGGGACAACACTTACGACATTCGCTTGCCATGATCTGTCGGAGGAGTTTCCCCGCGAGAGGGCGGGAGCTCCTTGCTGCGGGCGCGGTTGGCGATGCCCTGCGGCGTCACTATCGTGACGCTGTGACTCGCACAACCGCGCTGCTGCAACAGGTGAACTCATGGCATTCTTTCCTGACGTTCCGAAGATTCCCTACGAAGGCCCCGACTCGACCAACCCCCTCAGCTTCCGCCATTACAACCCCGACGAGAAGGTCGAGGGCAAGACGATGCGGGAGCACCTCCGTTTCTCGGTCGCCTACTGGCACACGATGCGCGGCACCGGCAGCGACCCATTCGGCCCCGGTTGCGCCCGCCGCCCGTGGGAGGACGGCACCGACTCCGTTGACATGGCGATCAAGCGCGTCCGCGTCGCCTTCGAGTTGATGGACAAACTCGGCGCCCCCTTCTACTGCTTCCACGACCGCGACGTTGCCCCCGAGGGCAAGAACCTCCGCGAGACGAACGCCAACCTCGACAAGGTCGTCGCCGTTCTGAAAGAGGAGCAGCAGCGGACGGGGATCAAGCTGCTGTGGGGCACGGCGAACCTGTTCAGCCATCCGCGGTTCGTCCACGGAGCCGCGACGAGCTGCAACGCCGACGTCTTCGCCTACGCCGCGGCCCAGGTCAAGAAGGCCATCGAGGTGACGAAGGAACTCGGCGGCGTCAACTACGTCTTCTGGGGCGGCCGCGAAGGCTACATGACCTCCTACAATACCGACCTGAAAAGGGAACTCGATCACCTCGCGAAGTTCTTTCACCTGGCCGTCGATTACAAGAAGAAGATCGGTTTTGGCGGTCAATTCCTGATCGAGCCGAAGCCGAAGGAGCCGACGAAGCATCAGTACGACTTCGACTGCGCCGCGGTGGTGGCGTTCCTGCGCACTTACGGGCTGGCCGACTCGTTCAAGTTGAACGTCGAGACGAACCACGCGACGCTGGCGGGCCACGAGATGATGCACGAGCTGGCCTATGCGTCGGCGCAGGGGCTGCTCGGCTCGATCGACGCCAACCGCGGCGACCTGCTGCTGGGCTGGGACACCGATCAGTTCCCAACCGATCTTTACCTGACGGCTCAGTGCATGCTCGTGATTTTGGGTCAGGGCGGGCTGGCGCCCGGCGGCGTCAACTTCGACGCCAAGGTGCGGCGCGAGAGTTTCGAGCCGATCGATCTGTTCCACGCTCACATCGGCGGCATGGACGCCTTTGCCCACGGCCTCAAGATCGCGGCGAAGATCCGCGCCGACGGTGTCCTGCGCGACTTCGTCAAGAACCGTTACGGCTCCTGGGACGGGGGCATCGGGCAGCGCATCGAGGCGGGCAGCGTCGGCTTCGAGGAACTGGAAAAGTACATGCTCGAAAAGGGCGACGTCACGCTGAACGTCTCGGGACGGCAGGAAATGCTGGAAAATATCGTCAATCGCTATCTACGCTGACATTCTTCCCGCTTGCGGGTTCGCACTCTGACGACCGCTAACCCGCAAGCGGGGGCCTGCTGCTCGCCAGGTGCCGCAACAGTCGCTCCAGCAAGTGCGCGTTGACGATGCCGCGGAAGCGTACTTTGCCGTCCACCGCCACTACCGGCACTTCTAATCCGTAGCGCGCCGTCAGGTCTGCGTCGGCATCCACATCGACGGCTTCCAGCGCGAAGCCGTACTGTTGCTGCTGACGTTCGAGCAAGCGCCAGGCGTCGGCGCACAGGTGACACCCCTGCCGCGTGTACATCACGACGCGAACGCGCTCCAGTCGCCGCACCGGGCGCCCGTACCACCACTTTCGCAGCCACGCCAGCACCATGTCGCCTCAGGCCCTCTGGGTTGCCCACCTTACCGAAGCGGAGTCCCTTCTCCCTCCCT
>DASPXY010000423.1:0-6402 GCA_035637055.1 Gemmataceae bacterium
CTGCTCCAGTTGAACGCGTTGCTCCTCCAGTTGCGTTTGCAACCGGTGGCATCCGGCACAGACGCTCGTTGCTGCTTCTGCCATGCCCACGTTCTACTTTCGGCTTGCCGCATCGGCGAGATATGGCCGTGAACGCTCACGGAGAAGAATTGTCGGAAAGCCGCCTGGCTGTCCTGTGGCGACGCGACCCCACCTCTCGACATCCTTGCCGGTCGGCAACGATGCTTTCGAGAGTCTTAATCGAACACCCCTCCCGGCTTGCGCCGCTCAAACACACCCGGGGGCGCCCGCTCCGCAGCGTTCCTCGCATCCCTCGTGGAGGGAAGGATTCTGCCAACCGAGCCCTCCCGCTCGCCAAGCCAGGCAGCCAGCGCCACGGCCAACACCAGGTCGTCATGGTCCCGCTCGCGCCAACTCCCGAACGTCTCGTTCGCCGCGAGGGTCACCTTGACCCGGAAGTTCTGCAGCTCCGATAAGAGAGTTTCTGCCTCTGCAAGTGCGCTCGCCACCTTGAGCCGGCCTTGCTGAAGCAGCACTTGCAGCGTACTTACCAGCTCCTTTTTAGGGACATTGAACCCGCCACCCTCTGACAGTGGAACCACCGTCACAGAGGCGCCCGCTGTTATCGTGATCGGCCGGAGCCTCGCCGCTATCTGCGCTTGGCGGAACACGTCATAGACTGCCCGGCCAATGCCTGTCAGGTCCAGCGCCAGGGAAGCGTGCTTCAGGGGCGCGTTCTCAAACCGCTTGCGCACGTCCTCGACGATGGCAACGTAACTCGTTCCCAAGGACCAGCGCTCAAGGTGTCGGCAGTCCCAGCGGTTGCAGCTATGGCCGTTGTCTTCGACCCGGTTCCGCTGCAGCACAGCGAAGGCGCTGGGGTCGGACGCTTGCCCCAGGTCCAGCCCGGCAACGAAGAAGTCGGCCAAGGCTTCACCTCGAAAACAACGGCCGCACATCATCGACCAGCGCCGCCATGATGGCCGCGTGGCTGAAGACGGCGCCCTCGGCGTCCTCGAAACTGCAGTCGTACTCTTGCCGATACCAGCGCTCCCCCATCGCCTGCAACTCTTCCGCCAAGAACTCCGGGCTGATCCGCGGGCACTGCCGGGCGGTCACCTCGACGCGGTCCCAGCGGCCCCTGGACTTCCACGCCTCAAAGAACCATCCACGTTTTCCGAAGGGTGTACTCAGGCCAATAATCCGACCCTGGCTCACGGCCAGCATCGGCCTGACGGCGCGATAGAGCGCATCCGGCACCCGTGCGGCCTCGTCGATGATGAGCAGGCGCACGCCGCTGAAGCTCCGAATTGTCTCTTCCTTGCCAGGCAGACTCACCACCCGCGAGCCGTTCGCCAGCGTGATGCTCAAGGCGCTCTCCTGCCTCGCCCTGACTGGCCTGCCCAGCGCCTGGTAGAGCGGGATGAACTTGTCGCGGAACAGCTCGCCGGCCTGCCGCTGTGACCTGCTCAAGACCAGCACCAACGCGGGAGCCTCAAGCAAGACGGCCTTCAGCGCCAGCGCCGCCGCGGTCAAGCTCTTACCTGCCTGTCGGGAACAAAGGAGTAAGATCCTCTGAGAATCCCTCTTGAGCAGGTCGGCTTGCCAGCGGTCGGGCTGCAGTCCCGACGCTACCAAGATCGTCGAGGGGTCCGCCCTCACCGCCCGGATCGCTGGCGAGTCCGCAGCCCGGAGCGTCTGCACCTCCGCCCGGATGCGTTCCAGCTCCCGCCGCAGGGTTGCCGCTCGCACGCTTCACCGCCTCCAGTTCACGCCGCAACTCGGCTAACTCGCGAAACACCGCGGCCTGTTCCTCGATCCGGAGCAAGACACTCAGGCCAACGAAGAGGCAGTTGCCTACCTTGGCGTCCAGCTGCCCACGCCGCACCTCGTTGAACACTGCCGACCCCGCCGTCTTCATGTCCTGGACCGTCTCCAACGGCAGGTCGGGCGCGTCGGAGAGAACCGCCGGCCGCCGGTGCGCTCCCCTGCCCCCTGCTCTCTGCGCCTGCTGCCGATCCTCTGCCCGGTCCGGCGCATGGAAGAAACAGCGGTCGCTGCCCGTCAGCGGCCGCGCTCCGCAAGGGCTGCCATCCGTCCGCTTGGCCGTGCATTGCCTCGCCTCTGCCACCGCGTTTTCCCCCTCCCCCGGATTACCCGGGTAGTCCCTCCTCGTTAGTCGGCTTCGCCCGTCTGGCGCTCACAACCTGACTCTGTGCCCCCTGGTTGAAAGCGTCCCTTGGCTCCTGCCTCCACAAGCGCCGCTGTTTGCTCCTCCGTCCGGGGCTTTTCTTTGCTCAAAAGAACGGGTCGATCCCCTCTAGGATCTCGTCATCTTCCGCGTTCATGGAATCGTTGTGCGTTTCAGCGTCCGAAGCGTCCGAAGCGTCCGAAAGTTCGGCTTCGTCTGGCCACCCCTGGGCAAGTTGATCGTCTGGGGTCTCGGTTCGGACGCTCTCGGACGCTTCGGACGCTCTTTTGCACGACTGTTCCACGGAAATGACAATGATACGGTCATTCCGCTTGCTTCCGTCCCTGCCGAACTCCAGGCGAATGCCATCCTTGCGGAGATTTTTCATGATGCGCCGCAGCATTCCCGACAGCACATGCGGCATCTTCGGCCAACCCCTGCTCTTGGCCTTCTTCTCGGGAACTTCCCGCGTCAGCTCCTCAAGCAATTGCTGGCCTGTGCCTTGCCAGCGAGTTTTCCCCGCGAGCAGAGTGCGGAGCGGGTCGTAAAGAATGCTGGCCTCAAGCGCCCTGCTGTTCACCTCGTTGCGGTTGTCTTCGTAGGCGTCGAGGAATGTTCCAGGCGCCCACCCCAACCCGCGGCCGGCGGCTTCAGCCAATTGGGCGAAGTCTGCCATGCGCGGCAAGCCTTCCGTCGCCACCTCATCGCGGTGGCGCAATGCCAGCGAGAGCGCTGTGAGGAGCGCCCCGAAAATCCTGTGCTTGGCTTCACTGAAGCGTCCCCAGAACTCCCGCTCCGTCCTGCGGGCGTGTTCCGGCAATTCGGGGAGGTGAAACACAATGCCGCGGTCGAGGAGGTCGGGTCGCAACGCCAGTTCCTCGATGCCGTTGAGCACCACGGGCCGCTGAACGTCGAGGAGGATTTCATCGCTGTCGGTGTAGAGTTCACGGGTCGCAAACCCGCCACCCGTGGAGAGCCGGCAAAGGGCGTCGGAAAGCCAGCCGTCTCTGCCGAGGTTGGAGAGGTTGTCGAGGGTCATGAGCCAGCTGTTGCTCGCGGCGATGACGAGGTCGCGTTCGTCGCGCGGCACGGTGCGCAGCGGCGCCTTGCTCGGGTCAATCAGTTCGCGGAGCACCCGCGAGATAGTAGACTTTGCGCTGCCCTGTTCGCCGTGCAGGTTGAGGACGGGGTAAGGCCCGGTCGGGTGAATGGCCTGGACTAACCACCCCACGACAAGTACCCAATCCTCTTTCTCAGGGTCGAGGTTGAGAAAGGGCCTGAGTTCGTCGAGGGTGCCGCCCTTGCGCGGCTCGGGTAGAGCCAGCATCCCGCGAGGTCGGCGGAAGTGGATCGGCGAGTCGTTGACGATGCGCCAGCCGCCGGCGTCCACCTCGACAACTCGCCATTCCCGATCCGCCAGGTCGATATACACCTTGCCATTGTCCTGCGCTGTCCGGCACCACACATTCCGCTGCTCGCCTTCGTAGCGGGCGCGGCCTTCGAGGACGTTGAGCACGTCCTGGAGAATGCCACCGCTCGCGGCTTTCTTTGTCTTGAGGTAGAACTGCCTGGCGAGCCAGTTGCGGAAATCTTGCCGCTTGACGGGCAGCGTTTCCTCATGCTCCTGGCCGTCAACCTCGACACGAACGACGGCGAATGCAGTCAGGTCCGGCGCGTGAAAGAACACTTGATCCTTGACAAGCGAGAGGAGGACTGCAGCCTGTGGCGGCGTCTTTTTGCCGCCTCTGGAACGGGTCTGTTTTTGAGCGTCCGAAGCGCCCGCCTTGCCATTGCCGGACACCTTGGGCTGAACATGCTGGAATGAAGTGCGCCTCATGCGGCTCCTCCCTCGACCGCGTCCAGGAGTCGGGCTAGCGCCTGCATTGCGTCGGGCCGTTCAGCCAATCGTTCGAGCAGCCGCAGAAGCAGGGTGTCCGTGTGGGCTTCCTTGGCTTCCGCTCTCGCTTCCGGTGCTGTGGTGACGAACCTCAGTAGCCGCGGCGGGAGCGGCCAGAGTTTCGCCTTCGCCAACTCGACCAGATCCTCGGCCTCGAACAAGCCGACGTAGTTCCACGGCTGCCGCGCCGGCCTGTCCTGGACGCGATCAGCGAAGTAGCGTTCGCGGGCGCGGCAGAGAATCGCCTTGATGGCCTCGCCGCTCCGCTCGGTGGAGGTTGCCGTGGTCAATGGCCACCTCCCTTCGCCTCCTGCTCGCGCCGAACCTGCTGGCATGCGGCCCGCCGATGGGGAAGCACCTCCGGGCGTCTGCCCAGCGCGATGAGCAGCCGAGACAGGGCGGCCACCAGATCCTCTCTCGGCTGTGGTTTGGCTGGGGTCGGAGGCGTGGTCTGGGGATTGTCAGCCCGCATGGGACACCTCCTGTTCGGGGAGATATCCGCGACGGCGCAACTCCGCTTTCAGTTCGTCGATGCGGTCCGCTGGAAACAAGCGGTACAGTCCGGCTCGTGGAACCGGCAACCCAAGGGCGTCGATCACGCGGCGGAGTTGCCAAGCCGCAACCCCAAGTTCCGCAGCAAGCCGCCCTGTCGTGAAATGTGTTGGCGTGGTCACAGGTGCCCCTGTTAGTTAGATGACAGGGGCAGCAAACCACATGAGGGATGGGACAAAACAGGGACACAACCGGTTGTGTCCTCATTTTTCAGGACAGATGGTCATTTTCTGTCGCGCCCATTCACGACGCATCACTTGGGGGAAGTCTTTGTAAGGTGGGAACTTCTTCAGGTTGGAGAACTCGGTTCGACAAGCAGCGTACACGTCCTTCCAATCCTTCCCTTCGCCTCGCAACTCGTGGGCGCGCCGGGCAAGGGTTGCATACTTTGGCGGCGCTCCTCCCTTGTTGCGTGCGGCGGCGATGATCTGAGATTCAAGCGCCTCGTGCTGAACTTCCAGCCCCAGGCGCAACGTGTCGAGAAAGCGTCTCGTGTCAGTCAGGAGTTGCGGGTTGGAAACCACCATGTGCCAATGCACGCGATACAGGGAGAGGTTGTCCACGTCGATCCTCCACCGATCAAGCAAGGTGCAAAACTGCGCCGGATCGGCGAGAACGCCGGTACGGAGCGCATCTTTCCTCAGCGCTTCCGATTCGCCCCTGATCTGGTTGCGGCAGTGGTCCCGCCAGGCGACGGCTTGATTCAATCGGTCTTCCCATTCCTTGCTGAGCTGCTTTCTCTCCCTCACGCACGCGGGCGTAAGCTGCCCGGTCTGGATGCTGCGCTCTTCGGGAAGGTCAGGCTTGGCGACGGCCCGGCTCTGGCATTCTCTTTCGGCCGTCTCCACCTCATCGAGAATGTTCAGGCAGCGCCTGACGCGATCGAGGGCCTCGGTGAGTGTCTGAAGGGTAAACGGAACGCCCAATGGCGTCGAAGGGTGCATCACGGGTTCCTCACTTTGGCATCGGGCCAGCCAGGGCGCCGGGGCGGAAAGTGAGAGACCGCCCACGGCACCGCTGGCCGCTTGGCCAAGCGGTTTGCAACCCGCCAGGCCGTCCCGATACTCTGATCCTACCTTACCAGCGCGGCGCGGTCGAGACTGGTCAGCAGGGGAACACGAACGGCACCTTGAGAATCGGATTTTCCGGTTGTAACTGGTGCGCGTTCAGCTGGCGCAGCGCTTCGTACAGGGCGATGCCCACCGCCGTCGCCAGGTTCAGGCTGCGGACCTGCCCAGCCGGCATCGGGATGCAGAGCGCCCGTTCCGCATGCCGCTGGAGCAGTCCCGGCGGCAGGCCGTTCGACTCGCCCCCAAATAAAAGACAATCGCCATCTTGATAGACGACACGGGTATAAGGCAGCGTCGCGTGCGCTGTGAAACAAAACAGTCGCCCGTGAGCCGGCTGGCCGGCTTCCCAGAAGCGCTCGAAGTCCGCGAGGCAATCGTGGCGGCGCACGTCTACCGCGGACCAGTAATCGACGCCGGCGCGCCGCAGCGAACGGTCATCGAGGCGGAAGCCAAGGCGGCCGATCAGGTGCAGGGCGGCTCCGGTCGCGGCGCACAGCCGGGCGATATTGCCGGTGTTCGGCGGGATTTCCGGTTCGAGGAGAGCGACGTGCAGCATGATGCCATTCCGGAAGAGAGCGACTCGGGCCGGTGGCGCCGAGCGTGCCGATTTTGCGCCTTTGCGCCTCTGCGAGAGGCGCGTTTTCCCTGGATCGCCCACACACCGGCCGCGATTCCTCAACGATGATACTGTA
>DASPXY010000424.1:0-10387 GCA_035637055.1 Gemmataceae bacterium
AGCCCACGGGCCGCGGCCCGTGGGCTTCCTGTCTTTAGTAATGCCACAGAGCGAGGACCAGCCCCGCCGCGGCGAGCGGCAGTGTGAAGCCCAGAGACAGACGCATCGCGGTGCGCGGCGCATGGCGCTCGCTGGCCGGACTCAGCAGCGACGGCAAGATGGCGTTCCCCGCAATCGCCACGGCGAACACAACCCCGCAGGCCGTCCCCGCATCTCCTGAGAATAGCCGCAGCACCAGACCCAGCAGCGCCGGAAAGATCGGCGCCAGGCAGGCACCCAGCAGCAGCAGTCCCAACCCGCCGCCCGTCGGGCCGTAGTTGCCGACGAGGTTGCCGAGGCAGACGGTCGTGAATCCCGCCAGGAACACAATCCACCAGGCCTCATCGGTGCGCGGAATCAGGGCACCGGCCAGGATCCGCGACCCCAGGAACAGCAGCCACAACATGCCGAGCCATACGATCGCCATTCGCGCCGTGATCCCGACGTCCTTGAGGTAGCCGTTCGCCCAGACGCCGAGGGCGCGGTCAAGCGGCAGGTACAGGAACAGAGCCGCCGCCGCAAGCCACAGCGCCGGCTGGTGCAGCACCCAATCGACACCATGAGCGGGCGGGGTGGCAAGGTCGCTCGTCGAGAGGACGGCAGCGAACACGGCAGGGGTGAGGCAGGTCAGCGCCAGGTACAGCAGTCCGCCGCGGAAGCCGGAGCGCCGCTCCAGCCAGCCCGTCAGGGTGGGCGCCAGCAGGACACCGAGGGCGAAGCAGACGCTCCCGACACTGGCCGAGGCGATTTCCGTCCGGAGAGGCAGCGCCCGCGGCAGCAAGGTGAAGCCGGCCAGCAACAGGGCCGCGGCGCCAGCGCTGAGCAGCAACACGCCGGGCACGGCGGCCCGCGGCGCGCGACTTTTCGCCAGGCCGGAAAGCCCGAGCCCGGCGGACAGCGCCCCCGCGATCAGGACCGGCTGCGCTCCCCACTTGTCGATGAGGAGACCGCCCACTAACATCATCGGAACCAGGAACAGAGTGAATACCGTTCCCAGACGAGCCGTCTGCGTCGCGGTGGCGTCGAGGTGCATTGCGAGAGGGCCCTTGACGCTCCGCAACAACGCCAGGAGGGTGCCCGCGAAGAACAGGCTGCTGAGGGTCGCGAGAATCAGGGGAGTAGAGCCGCTCATGGAGAACCTCACTGGTCCCGAACGGACCCGAAGGATGGCCTACAGTCTTTGAGGCGACGCACTGACGGTATGTTACAACAAGTTGACACTCCCTCCCTCGACCCGGGTTCGTGGCGGTCTCCGCCAACGTCCAGAGGAAGCCCCTCTACTAGTAGATTCGTCTTGTGGGGCATGGAGATTTGTATAGATCGCGCACGGCGAGGGCAGCCGGCTCGCGGATGAACCTCCCCGGATGGGACGGTGTCTTGAGGAAGAGACAGGAGCGGTGTCCGCCGGCCGGCGATTGTCGTAAGATGAGGAAGAGAAGGGTTGTAGCGGCACGGTGGGAAAATCCGCTTGCAACGGCTGTGCCGTTTCCCTATACTTACTTTTTCCCAACGAGCGGTCGCGCTACCGTAGCTCAATGGCAGAGCAGCTGATTTGTAATCAGCAGGCTGTGGGTTCAAGTCCCTCCGGTAGCTCCTGGGCGAGGAGAGCGGCAAGCGGGTAGGTGGCCGAGTGGCCAAAGGCATCAGACTGTAAATCTGACGACTTAACGTCTTCGCAGGTTCGAATCCTGCCCTACCCACTCGGACAGGGAAGGGGAAATGAGTCGCGAGATTAGGGCGTCTCGCTTTCCTGTTCCCTTCGTGTGCGGGTGTAGCTCAATTGGCAGAGCGCTAGCCTTCCAAGCTAGCTGTTGGGAGTTCGAGCCTCCTCACCCGCTTTCTTGGGGGTCGCATGAAGCGTTGCCTGCGATGCGGTGAGGTGAAGCCTCTGGATGCGTTCCCACCGCGGGTGAATCGCGGCAAGCAAACAGTGCGTCCTTACTGCCGTACCTGTTACACTGTTTACTGGCGGGAGTATTACTCCAAAGACAAAAAAGGCCACCAACAACGGGCGAAGCGCAGGACAGCAACGGTTCGGGCACTGGTTCGTGCTGCGAAGGATCGGCCCTGTGCCGATTGCGGTCAATGTTTCCCGTTTTACGTGATGCAGTTTGATCATCGCGAAGGCGAGGAAAAGCTCTTCTGCATTGGGAGGATGAGCAACTACCGGACAGTCAGCAAGGCGCGCTTGGTTGCCGAAATAGCCAAGTGCGATGTGGTTTGTGCGAATTGCCACAGCGAACGCACTTACCAGCGGAAGCAGCGGAAAATCAAGAAGGCAGGGAGCCTCAGTGTCACCGTATCCGACCCTTGCGACGCCGGGGCAAAACAGATTTAACGATCGCTGCTGTAGCTCAGTGGTAGAGCGCCACATTGGTAATGTGGAGGTCCTGGGTCCAATCCCCAGCAGCAGCTCTCCCGTACTATCGTCGCGCTGGCCCACCCCAGGCAGGCCCGAGAAGCGACCGAGGAATGACACCCGTTTATCACCACCCTTGATCCCGGCCCGTGGCCGGAGGATCGCCTTTTCAGACATCTAAGCGGAGGAACGATGGCTAAGGAAGTCTTTCAGCGGACCAAGCCGCACGTCAACGTCGGAACCATCGGCCACATCGACCACGGTAAAACGACGTTGACGGCCGCGCTGGTGATGCGCTCGGCATTCAAGAACAAGATCACCACCTTCAAGGGCAAGAAAATCGATGATCCGGCGAAGGATGTCTACAAGGCAATCGCCATCGGTGGTACGGAACGCGACGACTTGAAGACGGTGACCATCGCGGTGGCCCACGTCGAGTACGAGACGCCCAACCGGCACTATGCGCACATCGACTGCCCCGGCCACGCCGACTACATCAAGAACATGATCACCGGCGCGGCCCAGATGGACGGCGCGATTCTCGTCGTCGCCGCGAACGACGGCCCCATGCCGCAGACGCGCGAGCACATCCTCCTCGCCCGCCAGGTCAACGTGCCGCATGTCGTCATCTTCCTCAACAAGGTGGACACCGTTGACGACCCCGAGTTGATCGAACTGGTGGAGATGGAGCTGCGCGACCTGCTCAACAAATACAAGTTCCCCGGCGACGACGTGCCGATCATCCGCGGCAACGCCCTGGCCGCCATGCAGTCGGGCGGCAAGGACGACGCGGCCTGCAAGTGCATCGACGACCTGATGGCCGCCCTCGACACCTACATTCCGCCGCCGGTGCGTCTCGAGGACAAGCCGTTCCTGATGTCGATCGAGGACGTCTTCTCGATCAAGGGTCGCGGCACGGTCGGCACGGGTCGCATCGAGCGCGGCAAGTGCAAGGTGGGCGACGAGGTCGAGATCGTCGGCCTGATGAAGGATTCGCGCAAGACCGTCGTCACCGGCGTCGAGATGTTCAACAAATCGCTGGAGTTCGGGACGGCGGGCGACAACGTCGGCGTGCTGCTCCGCGGTATTGAGCGCACCGACCTCGAACGCGGTCAGGTGCTCGCCAAGCCGGGCTCGATCACGCCGCATACCAAGTTCGAGGCCGAGGTGTACGTGCTGACGAAGGAAGAGGGCGGCCGGCACACGCCGTTCTTCACCGGCTACCGTCCGCAGTTCTACTTCCGCACCACCGACGTGACCGGCACGGCGACGTTGCCCGAGGGCGTCGAGATGTGCATGCCGGGCGACAACATCAAGATGACGGTCGAACTGCTCGAAGAGTCGCCGATCGCGATGGACGAGGGCCTGCGTTTCGCCATCCGCGAGGGCGGCCGCACCGTCGGCTCCGGCCTGGTCACCAAGATTCTGAAGTAGGAATCAGAGGGTCAGGAATCCTGGAGGGCGAGGCTCCTGCCGAGCCGCGAAGGAGAGGGGCTCGGCAGGAGCCTCGCCCTCCAGGATTCCTGACTGCTGCCTTGGAGATAGTTGTCATGCGCGAGTACGTCTGGCTGGAATGCACCCTCTGCGGCGCCCGCAACTACCGCACGAACAAGGAAACCCGTGGCGCCGAGCGGCTTGAGTTGAAGAAGTTCTGCCGCAAGGAACGCAAGCACACCCCGCATAAGGAATCGAGGAAGAAATAGTGGATGGTGGATGGTGGGTGGTGGATGGTGAAGAGAGGACACTTCTCTCTTCACCATCCACCACCCACCATCCACCATCCACCACTCGAAGGGGTGTAGCTCAATTGGTAGAGCACTGGTCTCCAAAACCAGCGGTTGAGCGTTCGAGTCGCTCCGCCCCTGTTCTGATTTTCGATCGGTGTTGTCGTCGGGCTTCGGTGCGGCAGAAGGACGCTGCCGGCTGGGCCTGATGGAAGTCGAAAATCGCTTTGGAAGGAAGAGCCATGGCCACGGCCGTCAAAACCACCGCGGAAACGATCACCCGCAGCCCGCACCAACAGCTGCTCCTGAGCAGTGCGCGCGGGATGCTCTACGTGCTGTTCAGTTTCGGCCTGGTCTTCGCAGGACTGCCCATGCTGTGGCGGATCCTGGAACTCGACAAGGTCTTCAACGAGTTTCTGGCCGATTCGCTTCTGATCCTGGTGACCCTGCCGACCATTGCCGGGCTGTTCGTTCTCGGCAAGAAGCTCGAAGGCCCCCACCCGCTGCCCGGTTCCCGCGCCGGGGCGTTCGTCGGTGCGTTCACCTTGGTCCTGATCCTGCTAACCACATTGGGGATCGGGAATAACTGGTTTATCGGCGATGTGCGCAGCCCGCGCATGAGCAACGTTGCCGCGGGCCTGTTCACCGCGATCGTCGGCGGCGGCCTGCTGTTCTTCTTCGGCTGGATCGCCGTCAAGCCCGGCTTCGGCCGCTGGCTGGTCCACCTGGAAGAGGCGGGTTGGTTCCATGCCGTCGCGTTCAAGCCGAACCAGGGCCTGCGCGTCCGCCGCGGCACGGCGATCGGTCTGCTGCTCACCGGGGTCTTTGGTATCATTACCATGATCCAGCACCATGCGCTCAGCAGCGGCCACTGGCAGGTAGACATCCCGGGGACGAACCTGATGGTGCCGATCATGTTCAAGGTGAACATGACCCTGGTGGTCACGCTCCTGGTCGCCCTTGGCTGGTTCTCCTGGCGCGTCGTCAACTGGCCGGCCTTCGCCGACTTCCTGATCGCCACCGAGGCCGAGGTCAACAAGGTTTCGTGGACCACCCGCAAGCGACTGGTGCAGGACACAGTTGTCGTGCTCGTCACTGTGTTTCTGATGACCGTATTCCTGTTCCTCGTCGACATCTTCTGGATCAAGGCCCTCCGGGTCGTGGAAGTGTTGAACATCGACACCATGGAAGAACGCCAAAAGCAACAGTCTTCAGGAACTCAGTGGTAGCGCCCCGTATCGCTGTTTGCCCTCTGGAGCCATTCCCATGGTCGAACAACCCCTGACCGCCACGCATGATCTGAGCGAGGCCCCTGCGCCCGTTCCGCCCCAGCCGGTCGCCCCCGAGCCCGCCGCGGCCGTCGCTACCCAGGACGCTCCGGCGGGCGAAGTCCACGCCCCGGCCGCCGAGACGGAGCACCCGGCGGAGAACGGGACGCCGCTTCCCGCAACCCCCGCCCCGCCGCCCGCGGAGGAGTTCCAGGAGGTCGCCCAGGCCCCAGCGCAGGCGCCGGCCCCCGCAGCCGAAACCGCGGCACCCGAGCCACCCGCCGCCCAGGCCCAGACCCAGGCGGAGCAGCCGACGCAGCCGGAGACGGCACCAGCACCACCGCCGGTGGAAAATAACAAGCACTGGTATGTCGTCAAGGTGCAGAGCGGCCGCGAGGAGTCGATCAAGGAAGCCATCGAGCGCCGCGTCAAGATCGAGGGCCTCGAAGAGTTCTTCGGCCGGATCATCATTCCGGTCGAGCGCGTCACGGAGGTGAAGAACGGCAAGCGCGTCGTCAAGGAGAGAAAGCTCTATCCCGGCTATCTCATGGTCGAGGTGGAGTACAACGACCAGATTTTGTATCTCTTTCGGGAGACATCCGGCGTCGGCGACTTTGTTGGCGGCGGCCTGAACCATCCACCGCAGCCGATGAAGCCCAACGAAGTCGAACGGATGATCGGCCCCATCAAGGACAGCGGCGAGGTCATGCCCAAGATGAAGTTCGACAAGGGCGACCGCGTCCGTGTCCGCGACGGCATCTTCGCGACGATGGAAGGGGAAGTCAAGGAAGTGAACCTGGAGAAGGGCACGATCAAGATCGAATTGACAATCTTCGGGCGGCCGACCTCGGTCGAACTCGAACACTGGCAGGCGGAGCAAACGTCATAAATCCGGTGGATGGTGGATGGTGGGTGGTGGATGGTGCAGAGGAACGCTCCTTCTGCACCATCCACCATCCACCATCCACCATCCACCGCCGGAGGAAGCAATGGCCAAAGCAGTAACGGCCCAGATTCGGCTGCAGGTGCCGGGAGGACAGGCAACGCCCGCGCCCCCCGTCGGCCCCGCCCTGGGCCAGCATGGTGTCAACATCGGGCAGTTCGTCACCCAGTTCAACGACCGCAGCAAGGATCAGCGCGGCATCACCGTGCCGGTCGTCATTACGGTGTATTCGGATCGCAGTTTTACTTTCGAGCTCAAGAGCCCCCCCGCCGCAGTGCTGCTCAAGCAGGCCGCCGGCATCCCGCTCGAAAAGAAAAAGGGCGGCGAGGTCATCCCTGGCGAGGAGAAGACCAAGAAGAGCGGCAAGTACAAGGGCTTCAAGGTGAGCGCCACGCAGGTCCGCGAGATCGCCAAGAAGAAGTTCAACGACCTCAACGCCCGCGACGAGGATCACGCGATGCGGATCGTCGAAGGCACCGCCCGCAGTATGGGGATCACCATCGAGTAACGCTCGTTTGTTCTTCCCGCTTGCGGGTTAGCGGTTTGGGAATCGCTAACCCGCAAGCGGGAAAGGTGGCAATTGAGAGACGCGAGAATCAATCATGGCAAAGAAACAGTCTGCGGACGCTGCTGAGGCCCCCAAACCAGAGACGGCGCCGGCGGCCGGGGACAAGCCCGCCGAAAAGGGCAAGGGCAAGGAAGGCAAACCCGCGAAGGAGCCGAAGGCGAAAGAGGGCAAAGCCAAAACTGCGCCCGCCGCTCCTGCCACGGCGGCCCCCGCCGTCACACCACCCGCCGCGGGCGCCTCGCCCGCGGCCCCGGTTCCTGCCGCGCAGGCGCCCGGTGCCGGCGAGTCGACCAAGAAGAAGGGCAAGCGGCCCGGCATTACCCCGGCGCGCGGCAAGAAACTGCGCAACCACCTGAAGAACCAGCGGCAAAAGCTCGGCAAGGAAGGCCCAACTACCGTCAAGCGCGCCCTTGGTCTGCTCAAGCAAATGAAGCGCGCCAAGTTCGACGAGACGGTCGAGGTCCACATGTCGCTCGGCGTCGATACCACACAGAGCGATCAGCTGGTGCGCGGCACCGTGTCGCTGCCGCATGGCATCGGCAAGGCGACGCGCGTGCTGGTCTTTTGCCAGGGCGACAACGTCGCCAAGGCCAAGGAAGCTGGCGCCGATTATGCCGGCAGTGACGAGCTGATCAAGAAGATTCAGTCGGAAGGCTGGACCGACTTTGACGTCGCGCTCGCCACGCAGGATATGATGGGGCCTGTGGCCCGGCTGGGTAAGATCCTCGGTCCGCGCGGCCTGATGCCGACGCCCAAGGCCGGCACCGTCATCACCGGCGACGTGACCAACTCTGTGCGCGAGTTCAAGGCCGGCAAGGTCGAGTATCGCACCGACAAGGGCGGCAACGTCCACGCTGGCGTCGGCAAGCTGAGTTTCGACGAGGATAAACTGAGTGCGAACATTCAGACCTTTGTCGATCAGATCCGTGCCGCCAAGCCGAGCGGCGTCAAGGGGAACTACGTCAAGTCGATCACCTTGTCCGCCACCATGAGCCCGGGGATTCCCGTTACGCTATAATAAACTTTCCGCCCCAAAGCCTACGGGGCGCGCCCCGTGGGCTTCCAGCGGGCGCTGCGAGCGAGACATGAGCAAGCAAATCAAACAGATGGAGATGGACGCCCTGAACCAGACCTTCAAGGGCGTCCGCGATGTGGTCGCGCTGACCGTCACCGGGCTGAACGCCACAACGGACAATCACCTCCGGCTGGCGCTGCGCAAGAAGAACATCCGGCTCCAGGTCGTCAAGAACAGCCTGGCCCGGAAGGTCTTCACGGCGATGGGACTGAACGCGACCGGTTTCTGGGAAGGGCCGACCACCATCGCCTGGGGGGCCGGCAGCATCGCCGAACTGGCCCGTGAACTCCAGACGGTCCAGCAGAAGAACGAAAAGGTCATGAAGTTCAAGGGCGCGATCGCCGACGGTGAGGAGATCACCATTGAGGCGGCGCTCAGGAGGCCCACGCGCCCGGAGGCCCTCGGCCGGGTCATCGGCCTGGCCCTGGCGCCCGCGAGCCGACTCGCCAGCCAAATCCTCGGCCCGGCGGCTCACGTCGCTGGCCAGATCAAGACGTTGCGTGAGAAGAAGGAGGAGGCCGCGGCAGAGCCGGCCGCACCGACCGCCTGAGCGCGACAAAAAACCTACCAGCCCGAAGCGCCAGCGAGGGACGGCTCTCGCTTGCGCCTCGGGCTGCTCGCCGGTAGAGGTTCTTGAGAACAGGCGAACACGACCGGGGGGAGTTGTGTCCACCAGAATACCCTCACGTTACGGAACCTCCCTCGTGTGGCTTGTTCAAGGCTATTACGCATGCCGCTGTCACGCTTCAGACAGCAACGTACTGACCCGGACCCGGCCGCCTGAGCCGGGCATAGCAATTGAATCACGAAAGGACAACACGACATGGCTGAAGGCAATGGCCGCCAGTGGTCGGCGGACATCAAGGACATCGGCGACAAGATCGCCGCCCTGACCGTCTCGAAGGCTGTCGAACTCGGCGATTATCTCGAAGAAGTCCACAAGATCAAGCCCGCCGCCGGTGCGGTCGCCGCCGCGGCTGGCCCAGCTGTCGGCCCCGCGCCGGTGGTTCAGGTCGAGAAGGATCAGTGGGCGATCCAACTCGACAGCTTCGGCGCGGACAAGATCAAGGTCATCAAGGTGGTGCGCGAACTGACTGGCCTGGGCCTCAAGGAGGCCAAGGATCTCGTCGAAGGCGCCCCCAAGATGGTCAAGGAAGGTCTGACCACCGCGGCCGAGGCGGACAAGATCAAGAAGCAGCTGGAAGACGTCGGCGCCAAGGTGTCGATCAAGTAAGCGACATTGCGAAAACCCCTCCCCCAACCCCTCCCCGCAACGGAGAGGGGAGAAGAACACTTTGTCTTGCTCCCCTCTCCGTTGCGGGGAGGGGTTGGGGGAGGGGTTTTCGACTCGCCCTGCAATGGGAAGTTTTCCCCTCTCCCGTGGAGTTGAGGCGCCGTGGCAGTCTGCTCGGGGGTGATCGGACGCGCCCTCGACGTGCGGAAGGATGAAGGATGAAGGATGAAGGATGAACAGAAGCAGATAGTCGGCGTCTTCTGTTCATCCTTCATCCTTCATCCTTCATCCTTCCGAGGTGGAACCAGCGTGCCAAACAGCAACCAGAACGCAACTCTACTGCGTTTGACCCTCGCGTCCTCCCAGCGCCCGGTCCGAAGGGCCCTGGAGGGACGACCGAGGGGTAACCATCAGGGCGGCGCCGTACCGGAACCGGCGGCCTGGCCCCTGCAACAATCTGCTTTCCGCGATCCGCTATTCGCGATCTCGAATCATTCGTGTGCAACCCTTGCGCAGCGGACAGTGACCAGTGACCAGTGGACAGTGAAGACAACGAATTGTGCTGTCTTCACTGTCCGCTGATCACTGCGCCCTGTTCACTCTCTTGAAGGGAGGAGCTTGACCATGCCCATCCCGGCCAACCGGACGATCATCCCGGAAAAGGAACGCAACTTCGGCCGTTACGGCGACGACCGCCTCGCTGGCGTGCCGCCGTTGACCGACGTGCAGACCCGTTCCTACGACCGCTTCCTGCAACTGGACGTGCCGCCCGAACAGCGCTCGCCCACCGGCCTGGAAGGCGTGCTGCGCGAGATCTTCCCGATCGAGAGCTACGACAAGTCGCTCAGCCTGCAGTACATCCGCTACGAACTCGGCAAGCCGCGCTACGGCCCCGACGAGTGCCGGCAGCTGCGCCTGACCTACGGCCGCCCCTTCCGCGTCTGGCTGCGCCTCAACAAGGAGCAGCCCGTCGAGGAAGAAGTCTACCTCGGCGATATGCCCATCATGATCGGCGGCGGCGAGTTCATCATCAACGGCGCTGAGCGCGTCGTGGTGAGTCAGCTGCACCGCTCGCCCGGCGTCGATTACGTCGTCGAGACCGAGGCGGGTGAACGCAAGTTGCACAGTTGCCGCATCATTCCCGAGCGCGGCAGCTGGATCGAGATCAACGTCACCA
>DASPXY010000425.1:0-2655 GCA_035637055.1 Gemmataceae bacterium
CAGCACTTCGTTCGCCGGACCGTGGACCTCGAACTTGACGGAGATCAGCTTCTTCCCAGGGCTCCGTGTGAAGGTGCGCGCCTGGAGCGGAATCAGCTTGCCCTCCACGTCTGCATTGAGGAACACCGTCACTTGATTCCCAATGGGTTCGGCACGGTCCCATGCCTTCCCCTTCAGCACGCCGGTTACCGCATCCTTGATCGCCCGGAACGCCTCTTGGTGGTAGAGGCAATCGTAGAATGCTACCGTGACCACGGTGTTACCCGGGTCGGATCGATCCACCGTGCAGGTTTTCGGAATGTACAGCGGCAGCAACCAGGCCCGTTCGGTCCCCGCGGCAGTCCGCACGTCGAGCAGTTTGGGGAACCCTGGCTCGACGCTGGCAGCCAGATGGATTTGTTCCAACGTGGTCGAGGTGGTGGGCGTGATGGTGAACCGCGCGGGGTCATCGCCTTCAGGGCGTTTGCCTTCACCCGTCCCAATCTTCTGAGCAGGCGGCTTCTCGCCGTTGCCAGAGCCTCCTGCCTCCGCCCATCGCGCCGACCGAAGGAAGAGCACTCCGGCCGCAAACCCGACTGTGCTGAGGACAACCAGACCGCGTAACGAATTGACTCCGAGTCGCATGATACTCTCCGCAAAGTGTCGAAAGAGGGTGTAACCTACGATGGCCTTGTTCGCCTGTTCGCGGTTGTCGGAAGGAAAGTACGCAGCAACCGGTCAAAACCTTTCAGGAAAATTCGCGCGCTCCCCGCGCGGCCACCAGCGTCGAGCTTACCTCCACAGCAGCGACCCACTCAGGGCAGTTTACCCTCTCATGGGATTCCGGTGCTGGTCTGGATTTCGCTTGACGCCGACTCTGGGGTGCGAGACGAGGAGCACCAACACGTCCGCTTCCTTCCCCTGGAAGTTCGCAGGCACCGACCAGTTCACCTGGCCACTCGCGGAGACCGTGAGGCCCAAGGGCCCGGCACTCAGCTGATAACGGACGCCTGCCTGGCGCGACTTGACGGCGATCTGGTAACGGTACGTCTCGCCCAAGCCAAGTTCCGCTCGGGCAGGAAGCGGTCGCCGGTGAAGGCCCGGTCTATGAGGGCTGGGTCGTTCGCCAGGGCAGCATCCGCCGGCAGCCGTCCCGCCCCGCCTCCTACCCGTGTCCTGGCGCGGGCGGGGTCAGGATATCCGGGCAGCTGAAGCAAATTCAGATGTCGCCCGCTTCGTTGATGGCGCTGAAGACGTTGCTGGCCAGCGTGCGATCGCTCGTTTCCAGGGCGTCGTTTGCATCGCCATCGGCGTCGAGATCATACAACAGTCCGTTTCGCGAGCGGCTGTTGACGTCCGAGAGCAGCTCCAGGACGGTGACGTTGGAGTTATTCGCGACGCCGAACGCGGCGCCGTTGCTGCCCACGTCGAACGTGCGCGTGCCCACGCCGCTCTCCGTGACCAGGAAACCGTAGGCCGCCGCCGTCGTCCCGGCGCGCGTCTGGCTGGTGACGTAGACCGCCAGGGCCGTGGCCAGGATCTGGGCGTCCACCTTCGCTGGGCCGCCGCCGGCCGCAGTGCGCGCGGTGCGCGCGAAGAGCAGCTTGTAGAACTCGGCGACCTGGGCGTTCGTCTTGCCGTTCAGGTTGTTGGCCCCGGCGCCTGCGCCGTACAGGTTCGGGAAAGTGGCGGCCAGCCAGTCGCCGAGTTGCGTGGAGGTTGGGCCGCCGTTGAGCGATTTGATCAGATTCTGCCCGTTCCTGTTCTGCCAGAAACCGATCGTTGCGGTCTGCCCATGCTCGACTCCCCCCTCGGCGGCCAGTCGCTCACCAAAGTTGTAGTTCTCGGCGAGCGAGCCCGGACGCGCCGGCACCACGCCGGAGAAGGTGTCATTGCCCGAGGCGTCGCCGAGCGCCACGCCGTTGACCGTACCGAGCGAATCCTCGCCGTCCACGTAACCGGCGGGCTGCAATTCCCGGATGGTGTAGCCGGCGGCGTTGCTCGGCCGCAGGTCGAGGAAGGCGTAGATGCCGTTGGCGTCAGTGGTGACACTGCGGTTAATGGGATCGCCGCGATCATCCAGGCCCGTCAACTCGACGACGGCGCCTGGGACCGCCGTTTCGCCGAAGTCCACCTCGCCATCGTTGTCGGAGTCGCTCCACACTATCCCCTGGGCCTGCGACGGACGGAGCCTGGCGAACAGATAGTCGATGGCGTCCGCCGTCGTGCCGGGCGCGCCCACGACGATGCCCGCGATCACGTTGCTGTCCTGGCTGTTGTCCACCGTGCCGCCGAGGCTACCGGCGGTTTCGCGGCCGTCCAGGAAGCCACCAGGTTATGCCGCAACGATCTTGTACGTGCCGGCGCCCAGGTTCACGTCGAAGAGGTAGGTGCCATCCGCCGCTGTGGTCTGAGTGGTGATGAGGGCGCCCGACGTCTCGTTGACCAGCTGCACCGTCACGCCGCCGATGCCCACGTCGCCGTCGCCGGACTCATACATGCCGTTGTTGTTTCTGTCGTCGAACACCCGGCCCGACAGATCCACCAGGTTCCTGATTTGCACAGTGACGGTGGCGGTGGCGCTGCCGCCGTTGCCGTCGGCAATGGTGTAGGTGAAACTGTCGCTGCCGTGGAAGTTCGCCGCCGGGATGTAGGTGATGGTGTTGTCGGGATTGA
>DASPXY010000426.1:0-4393 GCA_035637055.1 Gemmataceae bacterium
GTGATCCTGCGAGTCAGAGCCCGAGCGCCAGCGAGGGGGGTAGGAGAGAGCTGCGTGGCACTCTGCTACTCCCCTCGCTGGCGCTCGGGCTGTGACTTTTCACCACAGGCTCACTTCTGCTTGTCTTCGCCCTCGAACTGCTTGCGGCCCTCTGCGGTGATGCGTTCCTTGGCCTGCTCCCGCATCTGCCTGGACAATGCCTCGCGGTAATTGCGGGCGGCCTCCTCCTGGCACTTGCTCACAAAGGTGTTCATGTTCGCGGGATAGTCGAATTCAATCACTTGCCCGCGTTCTTTGGCGATGATCGCCTCAAGACGGGTACTCTTCTGGTAAATCTCCACAAAACTATCCTCAAGGGCCGCCGGCCTCGGCAGCGGCAACCCGACGCGCGGCTCGTGCATCAGCACCGCCACGTAGAACGCGGTCCGGGGCTGGTTGGCGAACACCTGGATGACCTTGCCTTTGTCCTTCTCCTTGGCCCGCGCCTCAAACAACTTCCGGTTCAGGGCATCGACAGGCGCGTAACCGGTCTCCAGCGGCTTCTCCAGTTTCGTCAGCGAAAGAACCCACTTGGCGGTGTCCTCGTGCGGATACTGAATCGTATTCCGCGGCAGTTCGTACGGGCCGAAGCTCAACGGCCCCCCCTTGTCGAGATCGCGTTTCTCCACCCAGGGGGCGACGCGCTGCAGGAGCACCCACTTGTCGCGGGCCTTCTCCGCCTCCTTTTTGATGGCGGCACGCAGATCTTCGCCCTTCTTCTCGGTCTCGCGGAGCCGGTTGACGACCTCCTCAAGGTGCGGGACCACAGACGCCTTGTCCGCTTTCGCCGGACTGACGATCGCCTCACGGGCCTTCTGCACCCGCCAGGCGTGCTCGACCGCCTCCTGGACTTCCGCGAGTTTGGTGGGGGCCTTCGAGGGGAGATGGCCGGTCTTCCAGAACACAAACGAGCGATCCGCCAGGCTCGCCAGGTCAATCGGCGTGGGCGGTTCCTGGGGGTTCCGCAGGAGCAGGCCCTTCTTGGGTGTAACCGTCGGCGGCCAGCTGCGGATCTGATAGGCTTCCGCATTGCCGACGCCGAAGGCCCCGCTGCCGAAGAACAGTTTGTAGAAGTCGTCCTCCGTCAGGTGCCCCGGAGTGCCGACGTCGTGGCCCTCCATTGCGTTGATCATCCAGAGGATGTCCTTGCCACCCTGGCCCTTCCCTTGCTTGAAGGCGTCCAGCAGCGGCTTCATGTCCGGATCATTGGCGATGTCGAACTGGTTGCGCCAGGTTGTCGTGCCGCCGAGCGTCAGTCCATAGGGCCCCTTGAGCTTCTGCACGGCGTCCGCCAGGAGGAGGCCATTGCCCCCCTGGACCTTCTCAAGTTTCGCCCTGACGTGCTCCATGGCGTCCCTGGCCCACTTGTGAGCGAGGGTGTCTTCGATCTTTCGCCGCAAGACCGCCTTGGTTTTCGCAACGAGGGGCTGGAAGTGGTACGGTTCGTGGAGCATTTCAGTCCACAGAGCACCGACCGGGAAGGATGCGGGAATGGGCGGCTGGATGGCCCCGGCGAGGATCAGTTTCGCGCCGGCCTGCCAGCGCTTCTCCCACTCCGACTGGATAATCGGATCGTTCTCCGGCGGCTTTTTCGTGCGAAACTCCTCGGTCGCGCGCCAGTACCCCGCCGCCTGCAAGCCTGCCACGGCCGAGGAACCAAACTGGGGCAGGCCAGCGGCACCCGCGAGGGCGGCGACCTCCTCTGCCTTGGGCGCTTTCAAGGTGAGTCGCAAGCCCTCGTAACCCGAGCTATCCCGCGCCTCGATCCCTGCCTGGAACCGCGTCAGAGGATCCTCGATAGGGGGCAGGACCTCGTAGGTGCCGGTGTACAGCGGCAAGGCGAAGTAAGGTCTCGTCAACGGCGCCATCAGATACTTGATCCTCTCCACCGGCGTGAGTTTCTCATAGTCATTCGCCAGTTTCTGTTCCCAGGCAGCCGAGTGGGCGGCGTAACTCGCGGCCGCCAGCGCCAGCGGTGAGTTCGGGTCGTGCAGGGTCAACGGCGTTATCTGCAGGGAGACCGCCGCGTTCGCCGCGTGGCGATACTCCGGCGAGTCGGCGAAGGCCGAGACCCGCTGAATTTGCACGCGCTCGGGAAGGACAAAGCCCGGTTCCTCCTTGGTGGGGTCGAACTTCTTGTCCCTGTGCCGCGCGAAGAAGTCGTTCAACTCGCCGAGTTGCGGCGCCGGCATGTCCTTGAGGAAGTGATCGACGCGCAGCGGGATCAGGGCGACCTCCGTTTGGGAGCGCTGTTTGACGAACGACTGATGCAGCTGTTCCGGCGTGACCGCCATGCGTGTCTGGAGCGGCCAGTCCCAGGACAACTCCCGCTGCCCCTTGGATCTCTCCTCCAAAACCAGCAGTTGCGCCGGACACTCTTCCAGCATGTGCCGGGCGATCAGGACGCGGAACTCGTCGCGCAGGGCGTCCATGATCATGCTGTCGCTGATGGCCCGGGCAGAGACGGCTCGCCGCACCGCCGCGTAGACGGTTCGTGAGTCGTTCGTATCGAACGTGATGGGGACATACTGCTGCAAGGGGTTCTGCACGTGCAGCGCGTTATGGACCAGTTTAATGACCCCGTCATCCGTCAAGGTGACGCCGCAACGATCTGCCTGGTTGCGCAGCAGAATGAAGTTGATCAGCGATGGTAATTTGCTGTCGCCTGCGAAGTAGCGCGCTCTTTGGATGCGCTGGTCCAGGTCCACCTTCATTCTCATGTAATGCTTGAAGCGCGCCTCGCGCAACTTGTCCTCCGGGTTGCTCTTGCTCACCTGCTCAAGTTGCCGGTCGATCTGATCGAGGACGACATGGATGCTCGCGCGCATGAATTCATTGGCGATGTCGCGGTTCATCTTGAGATCGTCGAGTTCCTTGGAGGTGTACGTGCGGTCAGCGAGTTCGACGACGTCAATTCCTGAGCGGCCGCGGATGATGCCCATGATCCATTCGCCGAAATCGCCGCCGCCGAGGCCGGTGCAGAGCACGAACGTGACCATGCACATGAGCAGAATGCTGGCCATCCAGAACTTACGATTCTTCTGGAAAGTGCGGAGTGGGTGGAAAGCCATGACACGTCCTCGGGTTAGGGCGTTTCGATCATCCCGCCGGAAGGTTGCTGCCAACCTTGCCGGACTTGACACCGCGCGAAACGGTGTAGTATGGGTGATTGATGAAGTCGCACCGAATATAGCGATTGTAGCGAGTTTGCGTCAGGGCACAACAGCAACCGCAGCTCGCCGCCCCCTGCCGGCTCCCAGGCGAGGCGCTTGGGAACCTGGGGGCTTGACAAACACCATTACACTACGGAAGACTACCCGGCGGTGTCCGCCGCAAGGCAAAAGGAAAAAGGCAAAAGGAAAAAGCAAGCAGACACCGCTCTGACTTCTTTTTTACTTTTTCCTTTTTACTTTTGCCTTGCGGCGGCTGCCGGCCGTCCGCGATCAACGCCAACACGAGGAGCCGCCTGTGGCCAGCACACGGAAGAAGAAAAATCTCGTCATCGTCGAATCGCCCGCCAAGGCGAAAACGATCAACAAGTATCTCGGTCCCGATTTCGAGGTCGTGGCCTGCAAGGGTCACGTGCGCGATTTGCCCAAGAGCGGTTTCGGCATCAACATCGACGAGGGTTGGATCCCGACGTATCTCCCGCTCAAGGAAAAGGGCAAGAAGGAACTCCTGGACGCGCTCAAGAAGCAGGCCGCCAAGGCGGACCTGGTCTACCTCGCCCCCGATCCCGACCGCGAGGGCGAGGCGATCGCCTGGCACCTGAAAGAGTTTCTCGGCCTGGACGATGATCGCCTGCGCCGCGTCACCTTCAACGAGATCACCAAGACGGCGGTGCAGAAGGCGTTCACCCAGGCCGGCACCATTAATATGGACCGGGTCGCCGCCCAGGAAGCGCGGCGCTTCCTGGATCGCGTCGTCGGCTACAAGCTCAGTCCGCTACTGAGCCGCAAGCTGGCCGAGACGCTCAGCGCCGGCCGCGTGCAGTCCGTGGCGGTCCGCTTGATCGTGGACCGCGAACGCGAGATTCAGAACTTCAAGCCCGAGGAATACTGGAAGATCACCGCCCTGCTGGCGCCGCAGGGGTTGGTGCCGCAGACCGCGATCGCCAAACTCAAGACGGCCATCAAGCCGAAGTTGGCACACAAGCCCGAAGCGCAAGCGAGGGACGCCCAAACCGAGAGTGAGGACGGCCAGGCCGAGGCCGCGCCGCCGCAGATTCCCGCTGGCTCTTTCATGGCCGAACTGGCCGAGTGGGCCGGCAAGAAGTTCGGCGCCTCGAAGGAAGACGAGGCGATGGCGATTGTCAAGGCGCTGGAAGGCGCCACCTACACGGTGTCGAAGGTCG
>DASPXY010000427.1:0-7300 GCA_035637055.1 Gemmataceae bacterium
TGCTGCCAAGATTGCCCAGTGCCTCGTTCATCGCGAAGGCAAGGGCGTGAACAATGGGCGGCTGGCCGTCGCCGGCGAGGATGATGCTCGTCTGCCCGTTCGCTCGGAGGTCGCGCACTAGCGCCGGGATCCACCCCGCGGGGATGATGTTGTCGGGCAGGGGTGGTGCTGGCTCAACGCCCGCGACTCGCAACTCAACGGCGACGGCGCGGGCGAAGCTCTCGACCTGCTCGGCGCGGAGCGCTCGACGGTGATCGGCCTTGGCGCCGGTCGGCGTCAAGGTGCTCTCGACGACGTAGAGCCGGCTCATTGGTCGTGGCGGGGGTTCGTCCTGGCGCGGCTGCCGCACCTGGCGGCGCGAACTGAAGTCGCGCACGTAACGCAGGTGGCCGGGGCCGCAACTGAGGAAATCCGCGTCGAGCGACAGGATCACATTCGCCCGGTCGAAGCGGTAATGCACCGCGACATCCCGCCCGAAGGCATGGCGGGCGCCCACACGGGCGTTGTCGCTGCCGGCAGGCTCGTAGACATGCCACTTCGCCTGTGGGAAACGCCGCAGCACGGCCTGGATCTGGTGTGCCAGCGACGGCGAGGTGACCGTCTCGGTCAGGATGCGGATGCGGAGATCCGGGTCGATGCCGTTCTCGCGGCGACCGCGCAGCCGCGCCGCCAACTCCGTCGTGAACGTGTCCCAGGAACTGATGCTGCCCAGGTGCGTGACCGCCTGCGAGCGGTCCGGGTCGTACAGGCCCAGTACCGACGCTTGCGCGAAGGCGTCGGTCGGGCCGTGGGCGGCGGCCTCCGGGCTGTCGGTGGGGAGGTGGCCAGTCGGGTGC
Source organism: Gemmataceae bacterium (assembly GCA_035637055.1). Lineage (GTDB taxonomy): Bacteria > Planctomycetota > Planctomycetia > Gemmatales > Gemmataceae > DASPXY01. The sequence continues at coordinate 837 of DASPXY010000427.1, forward strand.
AGCGGGTTGCCCTCGACTTTCGTCGGCCGGCCCAGGTGGCTTTCGACGAGCAGACCGCTGCCGTAACCCGCGAGCGGCATCGCCGTGGCGAAGTAGAGCGGCCGGCCCGGGATGATCTCCTCGGGCTGACGCACATAGGGCAGAATCTGCTCGGTCGGCCGGCTGGCGCCGCAACCGCTCAGGCCGGCCAGCGCCAGCGACGCGCCCATCAACTTGAGGAACTGTCGCCGATTGACGCCCTCCATCCAGCCACCCGCCTGCCGCGGGAATTCCTTCTCCAGCATTTCCTCGAAGCCGTCGGTCTCGGCGAGTTCTTCCAGGCCGCGCCAGTAGTCCTTGCCGCGCGCCGCGGCAAGGCGCTGGCGTGCTCGCGTCAGGTCGAGGGGTTCATCCTGGGATGGCATACAGACTCCTGCGCAATCGCCTGGCGAGCGGGGGGCGTAAGCCCCCTGATACGACCAAGAATCAGGGGGCTTACGCCCCCCGCTCGCCGCGCCGTCAGCGATGGCAAACCGAACAATCCGTGCGCCGCTCGATCTTGTACTGCTGCATCAATTTGAGCCCTTCTTCGATCTGATTTGGCGGATGCTCCCACGTCATGTTGAAGACCTGCTCGCGCGGCCGAATGTAGCGCTCCGGCGTGCGGTGGCAGTCGAGGCACCACTCCATGTGCAGCGTCGCGTGCTGCCACGTCAGCGGCATCTCATGCACCGGCCCATGACAGGTGGCGCAGCCGACCCCCTTCTTGACATGAATGCTGTGATCGAAGTAGACGAAGTTCGCCAGGTTGTGGACGCGATTCCAGCGGATCGACTGACCCGTGCGGTAGCTCTCGCGTACCGGTTCGAGCAGCGGGCTATTCGTCCAGATCTGCGAGTGACAGTTCATGCACGTCTTGGTCGGCGGCAAGCCGGCGAACTTCGAGTCCTCGACCGACGTGTGACAGTAGCGGCAATCGATGCCCAGGCCGCTGACGTGATGGCGATGGCTGAACGGCACCGGCTGCTCGCGGGCAACGTTGACGCCGGTCGCGTACGATGAGCGGATGAAGCGCGCGTAGGCCCAGCCGGCGCCGGCGAGGATGAAGACCGCGCCGAAAATGCTCACCTTGGAGATCGTGTTAAAGCTTCGGTGGAAAATCTGCGGCATGGCGCTTTCCTTTACCAGGCCAGCAACGAGTCGAGCCCCGATGACCAGAACGGAGAGGATAACGGTCTCGGGTTTCCCAAAGCTGAGAACAGCTTATCGCCACCCCTCGCAAACGGCATCGGGGAACCGACAATCCCTCCGAAAAATCGTTGGTGCGGCCGCGTTCGCCGTCTCGACGTCACGCACTTCTTTAGCAACTCCCGTACCGTCGAGGCACCTTGTCATTTCGCGCCCTTGCGGGTCTTTTCCGAATGCAATCCCGTCGCCTGGGCGGTATACTCCGTCCGCAATCCAACGGGGAACTACTCTCGCGATTGGCAACAGGCGGAAGGGAGGACAACATGGGACGGAGGTTCGCGCACGTCGCCGCGGCGACGATCGTGCTCGTCGCCCTGAGCAACAGCGGTGGGGAATTGTCGGGAGGAGCGGGTAAGGCGAGCGGCCCGATCGTGCCGCCGGACGCCAAACTGGAGAAGGTCTTCGACGGCGGCCTCGTGCTCACCGAGGGCGTGGCGGTTGCCCTCGACGGCATGGTCTACTTTAGCGATATCACTTTTTCGCACGTCTCCCGCGAGAAGAACGGCGTTCTCGAAGCGGGGCACATCTGGAAGTTCGACCCGAAGACCGGCAAGGCAACCATCTTTCGCTCGCCCAGCGGTATGTCGAACGGCATCAAGTTCGACGCCGAGGGCAACATGATCGTCGCCGAGGGGGCGGACTACGGCGGCCGGCGCGTGATCCGCACCGACATGAAAACGGGCAAGAGCTACATCCTCGCGGCGCTGTTCGAGGGCCGGCCGCTCAACTCGCCCAACGACATCGCCATTGATGAGAAGGGCCGAATCTACTTTAGCGATCCGCGTTATCTTGGTCATGAGCCGATCGAGCAGCCGGTGCAGGCGGTCTATCGCATCGACCCCGACGGCTCGATCCACCGCATCATCACCGACGCGGGCAAGCCCAACGGCGTGTGCATCTCGCCCGATCAGAAAACACTCTACGTCGTCAGCAACGACAACGGCACGACCGGCATCGGGCGGTTGCCGAAGGACGCGCCCCTGGCCAAGGGACGCATGGCGCTGCTGGCCTACGACCTGGCTCCCGACGGGACCGCGAAGTTTCGTAAGATCCTGGTCGATTACGCTCCGCAGGATGGCCCCGATGGACTCGTCTGCGACGCCGAGGGGAACGTGTACGTGGCGGTGCGCGACGAGACACGACCGGGCATCTGCGTCTATTCCCCTGCCGGGAAGGAGTTGGCCTACATCAAGACGGAGGTGCCGACGAACGTGGGCTTCGGCCGCGGTCCGGAGAGCAGCACACTGTACATTACTGCGGGTCGAAGTCTGTATCGCATTCGGCTGAACCGCGAGGGGTATCAACTGCCCGCGAAGAAGCGGTAACCGTCACCATCCGGTCGTCTTGGTGGCGACCTCGCCCCGCTGCTCGCCATTGAGCCGGTCCCGATTCCGGCACAACCCGCTCAGGCTGGCGGGAAGGTAAAAAGGCGCCAGGAATCGATTGACACACATATGTCAATCGGTTCCTGGCACCTTTTGCCCCCCTGGCACCTTTTGCCCCCTGGCGAGCGCGAAGAGCCTGCGGGATCCTATCGATCCGATCCCCATTTCTCCTTGTCTCAGGCGTCCCCTTGCGCTACCATAGGAAAGGGGTATTCGTCGAGGAACAGGACATGGTTGAGCGAGTTGAGTACAAATACCTGAAGCCAAAACCGGGCTCGAACTACCGCCAATTGTTCGTGCATGGGCGGATCCGGGCGGAAATCCTTTACCGCGAAACCGTTGGCCCAGAACCGCTTACGCCAGAAGAAGTTGCCAGCGAGTACGGGCTCCCGGTGGAGGCCGTCCTGGAGGCCATCGACTACTGTCTCCGCAGCGATATCCAACAGTTGCTGGACGCGGAACGGGCTCGCGAGACAGCCCGGATCAAGGCGGCTGGGCGAGATCAATGGCCTTACGCCCCGCGCAATTCCAGGCCCCCGGCATGAATCTCTATCTGGACGATGACAGCGCCAAGGCATCTCTGGTAAAGCTCCTCAAGAAAGCCGGCCATCAAGTGGCCATCCCTGCGGATGCAGGTCTCACCGGCGTGTCGGATCCGCGCCACCTCATGCACACCGTCCAAAATAATTGGGTGCTGCTCACCAAGAACCATGACGATTTTGAAGACTTGCACTTGCTGTTGCAAGCTGCAGGTGGGAAACATGCCGGCCTGTTGGTGGTTCGCTCGGACAATAACCCCACCCGCGATATGAAGGACCATGACATTGCCCGAGCCATTGCGAACCTGGAAGGAGCCAGCGTACCCGTGGCCAATGAATTTCACATTCTTAACCACTGGCGATAGCCGCCAAAGGATGGATAGGGTTTTCTGTCACAACCAAGGTGAGCCTCCGTCGTGATAAGGGGGATCGCGCGAAAAAGGGGATATTCACCTTTGCCAGATGCGAAAAATGTGAATGTCCCCTTTTCCGCGCGAAAAATGTGAATGTCCCCTTTTCCGCGCGGGGCTCGTTGGGCCAGGGACGCCTTCATTGTACATGTCTCTCGCTGGGGGCGACCGCCCGAAAAGCGGCGAAGGATCGCCGCACTCCAAAAAAAGCAAAGCCAACGCGGCGAAGCATCCCCGCACTCCAAACCCGAAAGGACGCTCACTTGATGGTGAACTGCACGGCGTGCAGGAGCGGGTCGCCCTCCACCTCGAAGAAGAACAGGTAGGTTCCCGCCGACAGGCCCTTTGGCGTCTTGAGGTTGTACTGGTAAAACGGCTTCGCACCTCCCTGGAAGCGGAAGAGGCTGTCGGGGTTGGAGTTCCCCGCGTCCTCGGCCGGCAGGAGGTGGCCCGGGTCCGAGAGCGGGGCGATGCCGACCGCCTTGACGCTGACGGCCGCGGACGATATGTCGCGGCCGGCGTTGAGCAGCGCCAGCTGGATCGGGATGGTGCTCCCGGCCTGCTTCGCCGCCTTCTGATCGGACAGCACCCCGACGCCGTAGGTGACGTCCAGCAGCGCCGTGGCCTGGGCGTTCTCGAAGTTAGTACTTCCCGGATAGAAGTAGTCGATCGTGTACCCCCCCGCCCCCAGCGCTGCCGTGGGGAAGGCAACCGAGAAGCTCCCATCCGTGTCGATCATGGCGTTTCGGCTCACCCCGTTGATGGTGATCATCACGCTGCCGGGCGGCACGAGGGAGCCAGCGCGGATCGTCCCCGACAGGGTTGCCGTGGGGGCGCCGGCGACGAGGACCGGCGGGGGGACCAGACTGAAGGCCGGCGTGGCCCTGAGAATGTCGGCTGTGGTGCTGGCCGTGTCGTTGACCAGGTTGTAGTTGCCGGCGTCGGGCCCGCTGATGGTGATGCCGCTGACGCTGACCGCCTTGCCCATGCCGGCGTTCGGGTCGGCGAAGGCGGCCGTCGTGTAACTGACGGTCAGCTGGTCGCCGCTGACGCGGTCGTCGGACAGCGTCACCGTGGCGACCGTGGTGCCGTCATAGGTCTTGTTGATCCCGGTGGCGCTGACGTGCAGGTCGCGCCGGTTGACGGTCAGCAGGGTGTCGGTCGCGGTCACGACGTGCCCCTGGCCGTCATCGACCGCGACGCTGACGGTGTAGGTGGCGCCGGGCGTGACTCCCAGGGCCTGGAGTTGCGACCAGGTCAAGGTGGGCTGGATGCCGGCAGCGGCGGCCGGGTGACCGTTGATCGTCCAGGAGTAGGTCAGCGCGTCGCGGTCGGGGTCGGAGGAGCCCGAGGCGTCGAGCATCAGGCTGTCGCCGTAGGTGGCGGTGTACGGCCCGCCGGCGCTGGCGGTCGGAGCCTGGTTGACGAAGGACAACTCAATCCCTTGACCGTTGTTGAACAGGGCGGCTAAATCGCTGTCGCTCAGGGCACGGGTCCAGATGGCAACTTCATCGATCCGGCCATCGACGGAGAAGTCGCGACCGTCGGTATCGCTCCGCTTCCCGATCAGGAGCGGGAGAGTAGTCGTGCCAATCGGGCTCGAAGTGGTCGCCGTGGCAACATTGGCCCCGTCGAAGAAGAGATCGAAGGTGTTCCCGCTCCGGCGCACGGTCATGTCGTGCCAGCTTCCGGTCGGGATTGACACGTTAGCGTTCAAAATCCCCCCTGCAAAGCCGTCGAACCCAAATCTGAGGCTGCTCGGGAACGTGGTCAAGCTCCAAGCTGGGCCACCCCCGTCGAAGAACTTCTCGATGAGAGTTTCCTCCCGGCCAAGGGAATTGTAATTAATCCAAATCTGGACGGTAAAGTCTCCCGATCCGAAGTTGAGGACTGGGTCGTCCACCGGGCGCTGGGCGAACTGGGTGTTATTGGCGTGGAGATCGAGCGCCTCTCCGAAGAGTCCCGGGGCAAAGCCGACGCCACCGAACAAGTTGACGTCGCGGCTGTTCCCGGAGGAGTCGGCCCCGGTGCCGTTGAATTGGTAGTAGACGGCCAAGTCGCTGACCAGAGTTTGCGGCGGCGTGGTGTCCTCGATGACGGTGACCTCATGGACGTTGTCGTGGCCAACATAGATCCGGCTCAGGCCCGGCACCACGTCGATGGACATGGGCCCAGAGCTGACCGGCACGCTGGCGACGACCAGGTTGGTCGCGCCGTCGATGACCGAGACGGTGTTGCTGTCGTGGTTGGAAACATAAATGCGACCCGTCACCGGGTTGACGGCCACGCCTGCGGGCCCTGCCTCGACAGGGATGGTGGCGAGAACGCTGTTCTCGGTGGGGCTTCCCGGCGTGCCATCCAGCACGGTCACGTTGTTAGCGGGGTAGCTGGCGATGTAGACGTGGTGGTTGCCCGGGTTGACCGCCACGGAGGAAGCATGGCTGATTGGCACCGTGGTCAGGACGGTGTTGCTGGCGCCGTCGATGACGGTGAGGCGACCGCTGTTCGGGTTGGTCAGGTAGATCCGGTTCGTGCCCGCATCGACGGCGAGTTCTTGGGAGTCAAAGCCCACCGGCGCGGGGATGGCGACGGCGCCGATGAAGCTGTTGGTCGTCAGGTCCATGACGGCGACGTCGTTGTTGTTAGCCCGGACGACGTAAAGCCTGTGCGTCGCCGGGTTGACGGCCACGTAGCTGATGGTCTGTATCAAGTCCGGAATGGTCAGATCGGTCACGACGCTGCCCGTGACGCCGTCAATCACGAGCACCCTGCCGGCGAATTGTTGGCCCACATAGACGCGATGCTCCACTGGGTCAACGTCCATCGTGTGAAACCCCGCCGTCGGGACCGTGCTCAACACCGCGTTGGTGGTCGCATCGACAACGGCGATCCGATGGTTATCT
>DASPXY010000428.1:0-2365 GCA_035637055.1 Gemmataceae bacterium
TCTTGACGAAGCGCCCGGTGACATGGTGATTCGCCTGGACCAACACCGGCCCTGACAGCGGGCGAACAACCGCCTCCCGCTGCGTTCGCTCGATGACGCAAGCCTGGTCCTTCGCGCTGCCGCAGAGGGTAAAAAACACACTCGTGGAGAGATGCGTTTCGGTCAGCGCACGGACAGCCGCGTCGTAAGTGTCACACGTCTCCAGGGTATCGCGCAACAGGAACGCCGGGCCGAAATCGAAGGAGGGGAAAGCGGCCGGCGGTGCCCAGTTGATCGTCGCAGAATAGACATGCGGCAGCATGCCCGACAGTACGCCCACATGCCCGGGAACCCCGACCGAGATGAACTCTCGTGCCCCGCGCCGGAAGCGGAACAGTCGGGTGGCGGCGCCCATCGTGGCCAGGGGCCAGTCCAGGCTGCGGACGTGGACCATGCCCAGGCCATCGACCCAGCGCACCCCCGCCGTACAACCGAAGAGTTTTGGCCAGCGCAGGTGGCTGAGTTCGTACGCGCAGTTCAAGATCGTCGCGGTCCCCAGCGAGACGCCCAGTGCCTCCGCCCACGCGGCGATCTCGCCCCGGTAGAGGCCCCCGAACCTCTGGTAGAGGCGCGCAAAGACCCAGCGGAGCATTTCGGGAACGCGCTCAAATTGGCTGCCGGCCTCCTGGATGAGGCGGCTGGCAGCTGGCTGCTCGCGGGCAATGACCTCTTCCCAGCGCTTCGCCTCAACACGCCCCAAATCGATCGCGTAACTTGGGACATCAGCCGCGAACATGCGTTCCCCCACAACAGTTGTCAAACGACTCGACCTACCTTGCGCGCCGCTTGGCGAAGCGTCCCTGCGCGGGTGCCGGAAAACACAACGACCACGGCTACAAAGTACTTACCCTGTTTGGCCGCCGTCAATAGCCTTCCACTTGCCGCAGCACCTGGTCCGCTTTCACCCAGCGGTAGATCGTCTTTTCGTTGACGCTGAGCAGTCGGGGGACGTCGCGAACCGTCAATTGCATGATGCAGTTCTCCTTCGCGAAGCCATGAGCAGCGAGCGGCGGGGTTTAACCCCGCCGCTCGTTCTGCCCTCTCCTCGCCTACGGTGCCGGCGTCTCGACGGCGGGCACCTTCCAGATGCGGATCATCGTAGATCTGCTGCTCTGAACTGGCGGGGAGGAAACGCCCGCAGGCGGAGGCGGAACGGGCATGGTGGAGCGCTCTCCGAGAGTTGGATAGTTCACGAAGGAGGAACCGGCATTCTGGCTAAATCCACCTGCGGTGACGAGGTGCCGACCATCTGGCGAGACACTCAGCGCGTAGGTCCAATCGGGAGCGGTCACCGCCGGCCTGCCACCGGGCGGCAGAGGTGGCAAGCCGCCTACCGCGGGCGGGGGCTGCAGTTCTTTGCCCTCGACTTCTTTCGCCTCCGCAGGTGCCTCCGCAGCGACCGCGGGGGGGTAGATCCCCCTCGGTGGCGACGGAACGGAGGTGCTGGGGATGACAGGCGCCAGCTCCCACCGCGTTATCTCCCGACCGTCCGCCAGATTCCAGAACCGCGCCGTGCCGTCCTGGCCAACACTCACCGCCATACGCTCGCCGGGCAGCAGAGCGACCCGGTCCGTCCGCGCACCGTGTCCGCCAACCGTCCCGACGACCTTGCCCTCCTGCGCGTCCCAGATGCGCATCTGCCCCTCACCGGCGCACAGCACGCGCTTGCCGTCACGGAACCAGACGACGCTCTCGATGGCGACGTGGTTGGAGAGGGCGAGCGGCGCACCGCCGGCCACATCCCAGACCCGCACGACGCCGTCGCGTCCGCCCGAGGCAATCCGCCGTCCGTCGGGCGAAAACGCGACCGTCCGCACCTCCTTGGTGTGGCCCTTGAGCAACCGCACCTGTTTGCCCGCCTGCACGTCCCACAGCCGCACCGTGTGATCGTCGCCACCGGAGACGGCGAGCGGGCCTTTCGGAGAGTAAGCGACTGCGCGAATCGCTTTCTCATGCCCCTTGAGGACACCCAGTGTCTTGCCCGTCGTCAAATCCCAGCGGCGGATCGTGCCGTCGTGTCCCGCGGACAGCGCCTGTCGGCCGTCGGGCGCGATGGCCGCGGCGTGGACCCGGTCGGTGTGGCCCGTCAGGCGGCGCTGCACCTTGCCCGTCTCGAAATCCCATAAGTGCAGGTCGTGCCCCAGGTGGTCTCCGTGGCCCATGCCGAAGGGGTCGAGGCGGGGCGGCGTTTTCTGCTTCGGATCAGGAGCACCACCGCCGCCGGAAAGCACCTGACGTCCATCCGGCGAGAAGACGGCGAAGCCTACCGCCGCCTTGTGTTTGTTGAAGACCCGGACCGGCACGGTGACGGCGGGCCAGAGCCGTA
>DASPXY010000429.1:0-7325 GCA_035637055.1 Gemmataceae bacterium
CCCACGGGCCGCGGCCCGTGGGCTTGTCTTCCCTTCACGGCCCTACCCGCACGACGCGCTCGTGCGGCAATTCCTCGACGTTGCCCGCCGCATCGAGCGCGCTGGCCGTCAGCGTCAGCGCCCCCGGCCGCACACCTGTTAACACCGCCTCCCACTCGGCGAAGTTCGACCGCAGCGCCCGCGCCTCGGTGCCGTTGACCACCACGCGCAGCACCTTCCCGTTGTCTGCCGCCGTGCCGCGCACCAGCAATTTCCCATCGCCGATATCGCGTATATGGGTGATAATCGTGGTCGGCGGCAGGTCGTCCACCGGCACCGGCCCTTTCGGAAACTCGACATCGCGCACCTCGGCGACCAGCGCGTCGGGACCGGTCAGCGGCGGCTCGGCGCGATACTTGTGGCCGTCGCGGCGCAGCTCGCCCGCCTTGACGCTGACGATCTTCGCATGCCGGCCGGGGCCGTAATAATTGTGCAGGTAGATCGGCACACCAAGCCGCGTCGTCGGCTCCGGCCGCGCTCCGCCGCCCAGGTCCACCAGCGCCCGCGGCTGGTTTGCGTCGAGCCGCCCCACCACGCGCACGTTGCGGAAGTGCGACACCGCCCGGCCGGTCGGGTTGTTATCGCTGATCTGGATCAGCGGGACGTCGCCCGGCCGCACCCGGTCGAACGTCAGACCATCGACCACCAGCAAGCCGTACTGGATGCTGTCGTCGTCGTGGCCGCGATTGAACGGCTCGTCGGTGGTATCGGAGATGTACAGGTCGCGATAGAAGTGATTGTCATAGTTGGGATGGTAGACGCCGTACTCCGCCTTCGCGATCTTCATGCCCTCGACCACCACCGACGGCGACTGCGGCCGAAACGCATAATGGACCTCCCATATCTTCATATTGCGAATCACGAACGGATGTCGCGCATCGGGGCCAACCCGCTCAACACCTTCGCCAAGATTGAAACCATACAGGCCGTCGCAGTGGGCCTCGTTGTCGTCGAAGCGCACGAACGGCAGCGTGCGGATATCGACGGGCAGACGGCGGCCGTCGGGGTGCGGCACGCGCAGCGTCGGCTTGAAGCGACCGTTCGGCGTCGCCTCGAAGCGGAAGCCGTAGCGGTCGTTCTCGCAGGCGACGTTGCCCGTGAAGGTGTTGTGACTGTTCGCCCACCAGAAGCCGGCCCCTTCGTTCTGGTCGAAGTCGAGCGCTTGCCGCGGCAGCGGCTTGCCCGCGAACGCCTGCACGGCGAGGTTGCGGTCGATGATGTTATAGACCTCGGTGCCGTCCTCCAGGAAGAAACCGTGCCCGACACTGCGATAGCCGACACAATCGCGGACGATCAGGTAATTGGTGCCGTGAATCGTCAGCCAGCGATTATCACTATCCCAGACGGAGGCGCCGATCACATAGCTGCCGCGCATCGTCGAGCCGCAAAGGTGATAGTGGATCGCATAACGGCCAAGCACTCCCTCCTTACCGAGATGGCGGAACTCGGCGTAACTGATGGCCCCGGCGGAATTGCGGTGATACATCGTGTGACCGCGCGGGCCGTGCGGTTCGGCGGACTCGACGATCACGTTGCGGCTCAGGTTCGCCACGGCACCGCGGAAATCGCCTTCGCCGAGATGGGCATGCTCCAACGGCCGGTCGAGTACGACGTTCGCACCCTGGATCGCCTTGATGAAGCGCTCTTCCGTCAGGCAGTTGACCTTGCCGCGGCCGAGTCGGCGCGTCCCACTGATACCACTGCGCCGGCCTTCGGTGGCGGTGATCAGGACGCGGTCGCCGGCCTTCCAGCCCTGGACCGGTTCGGCCAGTGTGCCGCGAACGTCGCCCTTGTTCGCGGTGGAGCCGAGTTTGACCCAGGTGCGGCTGAGCGGGGCGCCGTGCAAATCAAGACGGCCACCACAGCACACCAGCGCCGGACACGATTTGACGTCGAGGCCATCGAAGTATTTCAGGCGGATCGCGGCGGTGTATTTCGCGTCGAGCGGCTCGTTCGGCGTGCCGATTTCCAGCGCCGGGCGGGCCTCACCTGCGGCGAGGCGCGGGACATGGGCATCACAATCGAAACCGTCCTCGCTGTAGGTCTCGCCGGGCTGAATGTTGATGACCCCAACCTCAAGCGTAGTGTCGCGATCCCGGGCAAAGGTGAGGATGCCGGCGACGTGGACGGCGCGAATCGCGGGGCTGGCCTTCAGGTCATAGACGACGGTGTGCCCCGGGCGGATCTGGACGCGGGCGCCGGTGCCGGGAACCTTGCCGCCGTCCCAGGTAGCCGGCGCGGACCAGGGGCCGCTTTTCGCGGACCGGAGGATCGGCGGGCCGTCCTGGGCGCGGGCGGTCAGGATTATCAAGAGCAGGGCCGCGATAACGAAGCAGCGGCGAAAGGCGCGAATGACCTTCGGCATGGTGTGGCTCTCCACGAACGTGTCGGGCGCTTTATTTGGAGTATAGCCCGCAGGCCGGCGCAGGAGCGGCGGAGAAGATCCAATCCCGCTTGCGGGTTAGCATTCGGTGTGCTAACCCGCAAGCGGGCGGGTCAGGAAAGAAATCTTGATACTTGACGCCGCCAGTGGGGTTGAACATGATGGTAGTGTCAAGAAGTCAGTGACGCCGAAAGGCGTTGAGCAGAGCATCGCCGGGTTTCCATCCCCACAAAGCGCCGTTGTGCGCCTCGCACCACCTAAGGAGTGCCTCGTATGCAGGAAAACGCCAAGGTCCACTGCCCCGAGTGTGACGACCTCGTCGAGCGGGCCGAACCGCTGGACCGCCGCGGCTTCATGCGCGCCGTCGGCGGAACCGCTGCCGCCATCGCCACCGTCGGCGGTCTCACCGCCACGGTCCCCGCTGTCCTCGCTCAGCCCCCCGCGACTCCCGCCGCTTCGACTGGCCCTCGCCCCGCCGAAGAACTGATCCGCGAACTCTACACCAGCCTCAGCGCCGATCAGCGCGCCAACGTCGTCAAGCCCTGGAACCACGGCGCCGAAAACGGCCAGGGAACCCCCACCCGCCAACGCATGTACAATGCGGCGCTCGGTCGGCGGATCGGCCAGGTCTACACCCGGCCGCAACAGGAATTGTGCCAGCGCATCCTGCGCGCCATCGCCTCCGACGAGAACGGTTATCGCCAGCTGACCCGCAACGGCACCTTTGACGGCAGTCGCTCCTTCGAAGCCTGCGGCGCCGACATCTTCGGCGATCCGAATAATGGCCAGTTCGCGTGGGTGTTCTCCGGCCACCACATCACCGTGCGCTGCGACGGCAACTCCGAACCCGGCGCGGCCTTCGGCGGCCCGATGTACTACGGCCACAGCCCCGACGGCTACAGCGCCCGCAACTGCTTCAACTATCAGACGCAAAGCGTCATGAGCGTTTTCGAGGCCCTGAGCGAGGCCCAGCGGCGCGTTGCGGTCGTGGACGGCAGCCCCGGCGAGCACGAGCGGTCGATCCTCTTCCGGCCGCGCGGAGAGCGTCACCCTGGCATCAGTTCCGGCGAGCTGAACCAGGCGCAGCGGCGCCTCGTCGAGACGGTCATGCGCACGATCCTCTCGCCGTATCGTCGTGAGGACGCCGACGAGGTCATGGAGGTCGTTCGGCGCAACGGCGGTCTGGAGCGCATCCACCTCGCGTTCTACCGTGAGGACGGCGCCCCCGCCAACGAGCGGTGGCACTTCTGGCGCCTGGAAGGCCCCGGCTTCGTGTGGAACTATCGCGTGCTGCCGCACGTCCACACTTACGTCAACATCTCGTCGCAGCCCCTGGTTTGAGCGGCGTGCGAGTGCACCAAATGAGAACGGCCCCCGCGGTAGACCGCGGGGGCCGTTCTCGTTCATTGCGGGCGGAGGACACCCCTCCCCCCAACCCCCTCCCCTACAAGGAGAGGGGGAGAAGAAGACACGTATTTGGCTTGCTCCCCCTCTCCGTTGCGGGGAGGGGGTTGGGGGGAGGGGTGTTGCCCCGCTGACCCTACTTCTCCTCGACCGGCTTGCACTCCTCGCGCGAGCAGCCGGACGCCGGACACACGCACGCCGGCTTGACCATCCCAAACTTGACGTGCTTGATCTTGAACCCGACCTGGTGCAGCGCCTGCGGCGCGGCATTAGGCGGGTTCACCTCGTACGAGCCATCGTCGAGATTCACGATCATGCACTGGGCGCAGATCTTGGCCGGCAATTGCTCGCCGCGGAAGGTCGCGCAGACGTTCCCCTGCAGCAGAGCGCGGCCGTCCGGCGTCGGCGTGGCGGAATCGCAGCAGATCTCGACGATCTGGCTGACGATATGAACCTGACCGTCGCGAACGTCGATATGGATCACCGGCTTGGTCTGGTGGACAACATGGTTGACGGCCATCTGCAGCATCGCCTCGGGGACGCTGACCGTCGGCATGGGCACGGGTTCGGGCACTGGAACCTGGCACGGGGTAAGACCGGGCGGCATCGGGCAACCGGCCATGCAGCAGCCGGGCATGCAGGGGGGGCACATCATCGGAGGGGCCGGCGCCATCACCTGCGGCGGCATCGGGCACATCATCGGGCACTGGGCGGGGATGTTGGGGCAACACATCGGCACCGAGATGAATTGCTGAACCGGACAACTGGGAGCGCTGACGCGCTGACGCTTGGCCGATTTCTTGCAGGGGCACTTGTCGCCGCAGTCGCACGACTTCGGATCCTGACAGCACTTGCACTCGTTGTCACAGGCGCAGTTCGCCTTCTTGCTTTCGAGGGCTTTCTTGAGGGCCTCCTCAAGCACGTGGCACATGCCGCGCAACTGCTCCGTCTCGCCGCGCAAGACGATCAGCTTCATGAGTGCCTCGCCACTCATGCGGCACATCCCGCAGCCGGGGGCGGGGACTTCGTTATTGACGTCGCACTCTTCGGCGCCGTCGCGGCAGTTCTGCTCGTGGGCCGCACTGATCATTAGCCGGGCGAGGGTCGCGGCGTGCTCGGCGGCGATGTTGCTGGGATCGAGTTCGAGGGCCTTGCGGGCGAGCACCTCGGCGGTGTGGTACTGGCCCGTGCGATAGTAGAAACGCACGAACTTGAGCAACTCGCTCGCGACGCGCTGTTTGCGGGACTCACGGCGGGCCTCGTCGCGCGGGCCGCAGCCGTTCGACTCACAGGTGCCGGAGTCCACGTAGTTGATCGGGTAGAGAAGCTGTGGCAGCTCGTGATAATACGGCGCCCGGGCGGCCTCGGTGGCCTGGGGCTGGCACGAATGCTGTGGGCCGCACATGGGCATACGGCAGTCGCGTGCCGGGCTGGGTTCCTGGCCCCAGGCCGTGCTGCCGAGCAGCAGCGCGGCGCAGGGAATCAGCCAACGGGATCGGGTCATCGGTTTTGCCTCCTTGGGTTCCGATGCGGTTCGGACGTGCGGGCGAGAGAATAGCAGAGCCGCCGCCGGTTGTCAGCGCGAGTCTTGGCAGTTTTCTCGCGGTCGCGGCGCGCACTGCGAACCCAGGGGGTGTTGAGGGTGAGCGATCAACTCGGCGAGATCAGGGATCAGAGCAAGTCGGCGAGTTCTGCCTCGGTCAGCGGTGCGGCGAACTCGCAGCCGAGGAACCAGCTGCCGTCGGCCTGATCGGCGGCGTGGACGACACGCACCAGGAAGGTCTGCGTCCGCGACTCGTGCCGCACCTCGACGGCCAGGAAAGTGCCCGCCTTGAACGGGTAGCACAACTGCAGCCCGATGCCGCCGGCCGACACGTCCTGCACGGTCGCCCCCCAGCAGATCGAGTCTGCCAGTTCGACGGCGCGCGATAGCGCTTCCAGTTCACAGGCGTGGCGCACGAAGGCGCGCCGCTCCAGTTTGATCGTGCCCGGCGCCTGCGCCGGCTCCCCAAGGACGGGACGATTCGCCATGATGCCTCTCTCCGGAAAGATTCCGCAACAAACGGAGGTCATCCAAGGCTAGGCCACGGCCGCACGACTGTCAAACCGGCGTCAGCGGTTGAGCGAAACCCCTCCCCCCAACCCCCTCCCCGCAACGGAGAGGGGGAGCAAGCCAGAAGGCGCTTCTTCTCCCCCTCTCCTTGTAGGGGAGGGGGTTGGGGGGAGGGGTTTCGCTCAGCGGGAGATCGTATCCCAGTTCCGCGTCAGGTAGTCGGTCATGGTGTAGGTGATCAGGATGCCGAGCCATAGCAGGCCGCTCAGGGCGACCACCCACGTCAGGCGGGTGCTGTAGAAGAGGTGCATGAAGAAGAGAATCACCAGCGACGCCTTGGCGACGGCGATCGTCAGCCCGATCAGGGTGTGCAGGCTCTCTGCCATCTCGACGCGCGACAGCCCGACCGTCAGGAGCGTCAGCACGATCAGCGTCGCGAAGACCAGGTAATAGGTGGTCGGCTTGACGACGTGTTGCGACATTGGCCCCCCATTAGCTTGACGAGCGGCGGGGTTTATCCCCGCCGGCCGGACGGCGGGGATAAACCCCGCCGCTCGTCCGAATCGCGGTCAGTGAGCGCCGCCGAGCAGGTATAGCAGCGGCAGCAAGAAGATCCAAACAAGGTCCACAAAGTGCCAGTAGAGCCCGAATAGCTCCACCTGCGGGTGGTAGTCCGGCGTGAAGCGGCCGCGGTACGCGTCGCGCATCACCCACGCCAGCACCCCGAGCCCAATGATCATGTGAATCGCATGCAGCCCCGTCATGATGAAGTAGAGCGTGTAGAACAACTTCACCTGACGGATATATTCGGTGCGCGACACCCTGGAAACGCGCTGGTAGCCGGTCCACATCTCCTTGCCGTCCGGCGCCTTGTCGGCGAATACAAAACCCGGAAAGGGGATCAACTCCTCCTTGTAGTCCACGTAATACTCGTAGAACTTGGTGCCGAGGAAGGTGGCGCCGAGCAGCCCCGTCGTGGCGAGGAAGGCGAGGAGCCGTTGCCGGTTGCCCGTCGCGGCGCTGTGGACCGCCATCGCCATCGTCAAGCTGCTCGTCAGCAGCACGACGGTGTTGACGCTGGCGAGCTGCCAGATCAGGTGGCCGCTGGCCTCGCCGAACGCGGCCGAGTACATCCACCGGTAGACGGTGTAGCCCGTGAACAGCCCGCCGAAGACCATCAGTTCCGTCGCCAGGAAAATCCACATCCCCAGCGTGCCGGCCTCGCGCTGCTGCTCCAGGTCGTCGAAATGGTGCGCCAGAGCGGGATGTTTACCCAACAACTTCGGCCTCCTTTTCCGGAGCGTAATGGTACGGCTCCTCGGTGACGATCGGCGTGCGGTCGAAGTTGTGCGTCGGCGGCGGCGACGGTGTTTGCCATTCCAGGCCCGCGGCGCCCCACGGGTTCGGGCCGGCCTTGCGGGCGTAGCCCAGCGACCATAGCAGATA
>DASPXY010000430.1:0-2100 GCA_035637055.1 Gemmataceae bacterium
CGGTACGCCCGCCTCGGCCAGACGCCGCGCCAGCAGGCAGCACTGGCCGAATTGCGTCGGGCCGTAGCGCTCCCGGATCGTCGCCGGCTCGGCGGACAGCTGGAACGCCTGCGCCGTCGCCGACGAACTGAGCAGGTTGAAAGCGCGGCGGTGGAAGGCGTCGTAGGCTTGCACCTCGGCAGCGCGATCGAACAGCCGGCGCTGGGCATCGACCTGTTCCAGCAGGCGCCGTCGGTCGGTCAGGCGCAGAAGCGACACGTCCGCGCTGGGGCTGACCGCATCGACGCGAACGTCCGCAGGGCGCAGATCCTGATCGACGACGAGCGGACTGTGGCGAGCGCCGAGAAACCCAGGCGACTGACCGTGCAGCACGGTGCCGTTGGCACGGCGCATCAGCGGGCCGACCTGAACCCAGGTCGGCAACCGCCCGGCCGGGCGCAGCGAATTGAGGACGGCTCCGAAGGGCGGAAAGTCGGTGGGCGAGGGCGGGAAATCGCCGCGCGCCTCGGCCGCCGGCAGGTGCGCGTGGCCGGTCATGGCCGACAGGCTGGCCTGGACGTGATTCGCGTTGCCGTGGCTGAGGGAGCGGATGATCGCCAACTTGTGCATCAGCCGCGCGGAGTGCGGCAGCAACTCACTCACACGAACGCCGGGAACGCTGGTGGCGATGGCGCCGAATTCGCCGCGCGCCGGCGACGGTCCTTCGGGCTTGGGATCCCAGGTCTCCTGCTGGGCGTGCCCGCCGTGCAGGTAGAGAACGATCACCGACCGTGCCCGGCCGAAGGTCGAAGCTCGTGGCGGTGCGGGTTGTGCCTGGGCACGCGCCCGCAACAGGTCCGGCAGTAGCAGCCCAAGGCCGCAGGCGCCACCCACGGTCAGCAGTTCGCGCCGCGACAGGCGGACCGCTTGCCGGAACCCCTCACATCCCATCGCCGCATTCGCTGAATTCGCCACGCTGTATCCTCCTCACACTGCATCCAGTCTTTCGTGGCGACCAGCCCGAGTCAATGGAATTCGTGGCGACAGGCAACCTGGCGATGCCGCGGCAGGAGCGCCTTGCCGGGGCCGTTCCGCGGAGATAGCGTAGACTTGCTGGGAACAGACGTTTGTCACGAAAGGTGGATATGTCCCTCCCTACATCGCGCCAGCGGATCGCGTTCACGCTGATCGAACTCCTTGTCGTCATCGCCATCATTGCCATCCTGATCGGGCTGCTGGTCCCCGCGGTCCAGCAGGTGCGCGCCGCCGCGGCGCGCAGCACCTGCCTGAACAACCTGAAGCAGCTGGCCCTGGGCTTTCACACCCTCCACGATACCCACAAGCGTCTACCGCCGGCCGGCCGCAATTTCTTCAACAAGAGCAACACCAGTTCGGGACAGTACACTGGCCCGCTCTACCACTTGCTGCCGTTCGTCGAGCAGAAGCCACTGTTCAACGCCTCCTGGACCGGCACCGCCTACGATCCCTATATCGCGGTCCCCGGCAGCACCAATCCCTATCCGGCGAACATCGTCCACAGTCAGGCGGTGCCGGTGTATGCTTGCCCGGCGGACAACACCTACGGGCAGCCCCCCAACGATCCCGCCAACTGGGGAACAGGAGCGACAGCCTCGTACGCGGTCAATTTCCAGGTCTTCGGCGTCGCGGGCTCGGGCGGCACGACACAAGCCGCCTGGGATGGGAAAACGCGGATCCCCTACAGCATTCCCGACGGCACGTCGCAGACGCTGATGCTGGCCGAGAAATTTGCCGTCTGCGGGCCGAGTGTGCAGAGCAACCTGTGGGCGAACGGCTCGACGAGCTTCAACAACTCGGTGTTCGCCATCGGCGGCACCACGCCGTACCCGGTGACCTATCCCGCGTTCGACACCCCGTTCGCCAGCACAGGCATTCCCGCGAGTTGCCCCAGTGGGGTTGCGACCGGTATCCACCAGGGCGGCATTCAGATCGCTCTGTGCGATGGCAGTTCGCGCTTTCTCGCGGCCGGCACGTCGCAGCAAACCTGGACGGCGATCCTCACTCCCAACGGCAAAGATGTGCCCGGAGCGGACTTTGGCGGCTAGGACAACGCGCTGAAGCCCACGGGCCGCGGCCCGTGGG
>DASPXY010000431.1:0-2890 GCA_035637055.1 Gemmataceae bacterium
CCGATCGCCGTCCCTTCGCCGGCCTGGCGCAATCCCTGCGTGGCGGAGTCAAGCGGCTGCGTCAGCAGGTTGACGCGCGGCAGCGCTTCGGTGGACACGAACTGCAGCGGGGCCGCCGAATCCCGGAACAGAGCCGTCTGCTCTCTCGTCTTCTCTGCGAGTCGCCCGAGGAGGCCGGCGAGGGCTTCGCGCGCGCCCCCGATCGTCTGCCCCAGCGGGACCGGCGGCACGACAGGCGTCTCCCGCGCCCGAGACACGACCACGACGACCGCCGTTTGCGGCGACGAGGTGAACGCCCAGAACGAGCCGGCCGCCGTCGCCAACAACACGCTCGCGGCCAGCAGCCAGCCGACGCGCCGGCGCAGGCGCAACCGCCGCAGGCGATCCTGGAGGACACGGTCGGTGGTGCGCTGGGCGAGATCGGCGGACGGCGCAGGGTAGTGCAGGCCGCGCAAGCCTTCCATCAAGCGCTGAGCCGCCGCGAGCCGTTCACGGCATTCGGCACAGCCGGCGAGGTGCTGGTCGAGAGCGGCGCGGTCGGTGAGCGGTTCGCCATCGAGCCGGCGCTGCAGGAGTTCCTGACACTCAAGGCAGTTCATGGGCCCACCCCCCCCGCGGCGAATGTTAGCGAGCGGAAGCTCGCGTTCACTCGCCGCGCTCGCTGACAGGGATCATCCCTCGCCGCCGCAGCCGGTCGAGCACTTCCAGGCGTGCCCGGTGCAGCCAGGTCTTGACGGTGCCGACCGGCCGATCCAGGGCGGCAGCGATGTCTTCATACGGTTGGCCCTGTTCGTGGAACAGGACGAAGACCGTGCGATATTCCAGGCGCAGTTCCGCGACCGCCGCCCGGATCTCGTTGGTCAGTTCGATCGTGTCGTCGGCGGGTCGGCTCGGGGCCGTGTCCTGAAGGTAATCGACCACCTCGGGACGGCGGGCGCGCTGAGCGAGCCAGGTGCGGCAGCGGTTGACGGTGATGCCCATGACCCACGGTTTGAGCGGCCGCGACTTATCCCAGCGGCGCAGGCTGCGGAAGACGCGCAAAAAGACTTCCTGGGTCACATCCTCGGCGTCGTGGCGGTGGCGCAGCAGGCGCACACACAGGCCGAACACCTCGGGCTGGAACCTATCCACCAGCGAGCGGATGCCGTCGGCGTCCCCCCGCAGACAGCGGCGAACCAGCGCGGCATCATCGTCCACGTTGCCCACCCGTGCGCGGAACTCTGGAAGGGATACCCTGAGGAAGAGGAGCGGGTTTCAACGAGTAGTTCTCAGTTGCTCGTGGTCCGAGCCCGAGCGCCAGCGAGGGCCTCTGCTACGCCCTCGCTGGGCTCGGGCTCTGACTACGAATGACTACTCGTCGGCGGCTTTGTGAAACAGGTCAACGACCTCCTCGACCGAGGCGTCCTCAAGCCGCTTGCCGCGTCGCTGGAGCGACTCGTTGAACTTGATGGAGACGTCCTGCATGGCCTCATGGGTTGCTTCACTGCCGCCCACGAGAAGGAAGTTCTCGGTGCGGGTGAGGCGCTGGTGTCCATCCTTGTCATCCAGGCCGACGCCGAGAAAGCCCAGCACCTGCCGCTTGTTCTTCTTGGAATTGGTGGACACGCACTCTTCCCCTTGGGTTGATGAGGAACAAGAGTCCCTGTAAAGACTATACGGTCCGTGCAAGCGGCCGGTCAACCGCAAACCGCAGGCTGCGGCTCCCGATTTTGGCGAGCGGGGGGCGTGAGCCCCCTGATTCTTCACACCCATCAGGGGGCTCACGCCCCCTGCTCGCCAAAATCGGGAGGGGCGCCGCGCTGACGTTGACCGCGAGCGCGCTTCCGAGTATCGAACCGCCTGCGCAGCCCCGGGCCGCAGCCCGCGGGCTTGACGGGCGTGCGCCGCCCTCCCCCTGGCTCCCGTCGAGGTTCTCATGCGCCAATTGCCCCTCTTCGCCGCCTTTGTCGTCTTTGCGGCTCTCGAAAGCTCTCTATTTGCCCAGGCCCCGCTCGCCTGGCGCTGGCAGGAGAAGGACCAATGTTACGTCGAGTGGAAGACACATATCCTCACCTCCCGCAAGACCGCCGGCCGCGAAGGCGACATGGATGAGGAGGTCGCCGTCGTCTACCGCGTCACCGTCCTGAAGCAGTTCCCCGACCGCGGCGTCGAACTGGAGGCAGCGATCGAATCGGTCAAGGCGAAGATCGTTCCGGCCCGCGTCGATCCGCGCCTCCTCGAAGGCGAGACGCTGCGTGCAGCGTTCGACAGCCAGATGAACCTAACGCGACTCGATGGCGTCGATGCCCTCATGGAAAAGCGCTTCGGCGCCGGCACGCTGCCGCCGCACGCGAAGTTCGTCCGACTGGATATTGAAGACCTCTGTCGGTCCTTGTTTCAGGACGCTTTCGTGCCTCTCCCCGGTCGGCGGGTAGCAGCGAGCGAGAAATGGGAGCAGCAGACGACCAGGGCCCTCGCCCCGATCGGCACGCACGTCCTGAAAAAGACCTTCGCCGCCGACGGAAAGGAACCGGCACGCGTGACGGTCACCGGCGCCTCGACCCTGGTGCCATTCAAGGACGGCGAGTTCGACCTGCCGTACAAGGTCGCCGACCCCGAGTTGAAGAGCGCCGACTATCGCGGCTCGTATCTGTTCGACCCCGCGGCCGGTCGCCTGCGGCAAGGCGAGACGCTGCTGCGCACGCGCGTGAGCGCGACCATGGTTGGAGCTGAGGTCGAAGTGCCCGGCGACGCGACTCAGGAGCAGACCACCACCGTGCGCTTGCTCGACACCAACCCGCTCGCCGCCGGGCAGCCGTCGGGCGGCAGTGCGGCAGGGCTGGACCGAGTGGTGACCAATTCGCTCGGAATGAAGTTGGTCCTGATTCCGCCCGGGCGCTTCACGATGGGA
>DASPXY010000432.1:0-9406 GCA_035637055.1 Gemmataceae bacterium
CCAGGGCGTTCTCGCCAAGGGCCGACACGATCGGTTCGGGGCCTCCAGCGCCGTTGCCGCTCCCGACGGCGATGAGCGGGCCGGACAGGAGTTGAAGGGTATGCAAGATGGCCTCGTGTCCGGGAGCGCAGAGCCGCAGCACTCCATCACGACAAAGCTGCTGCCGGACGGGGTGCGGCAAACGGCTGGCGAGGCCCTGCTCGACGCCCTCGGCGCAGTCGAAGGCGACGGGGCCCGGCCAGCAACGACGGGTCAGCCGACGGGCCAGCGAACTCATCCCCGGCGCCCAGTCGAGCGCCTCGACACCGCCGCGCACCACGAGCATCAGCGCCGACTCGGTGCGGCTCGCGGCGTGCTTGCTCAATTCGGCGACGGCAGCCGGCGACAGGGCGCTCGCGGTGATGTGGTAGGCCGTCTCCGTGGGAAAAGCGACCAGTCGGCCTTCACTGAGTGCCTGCACGGCGTGCCGCACGACCGCGCGTTGGTCGGCACCTTGCCAGTCGAGGACTTCGGGCATTGGCTTGTCGGGTGTCAATCCTTGGTTTGTTGGAGATCGTTTCCAGTTCGCTGGCCGATGGGGAGTCTTTAATGTATGGACCGGAGGCAGGGATGGCTACGGGGGAAAAGCCCACGGGCTGCGGCCCGTGGGCTTGGTTTCCCTCACGGTTCGCGCAGCACGAACTTCTGCGCCCGCCGTCCGATGATGTCGCCGAGGTAAAGGTTGCCGCGCGAGTCCACCGCAATTGCGTGGACCCAGTTCACCTCGCCGGGGTGCTCCAGGCCATCAATGCCCTTCGGGAGCGTGAGGAGTTGCAACAGTCGGCCCTGACCAGTAAATCTCATGAAGATCTGGTCCTTCGGAGGACAGCCCAGGGCCGCGTCGCTTTTGCGCCACTGCATCGGCGATGAGCCACACACCCAGATCTCGTCATTCTTGGTCACAGCGAAGCCCCACGGCACAATCAGGTCGCGCCAGCTGTCGAGCAGTTTGCCCTTGCGATCGAAGACCTGCACGCGCACGTTGTTGCGATCCGCGACGTAGATGCGCCCTTTCGAGTCCGCGGCGATGGCGTGCGGAATGCTGAACTGTCCTGGCGCACTGCCCAGTTCGCCCCATTCGCCCAGATACTTGCCCTCGGGGGTGAAGTAGACCACGCGGGCATTGCCGTAACCGTCGCTAACATAGATAGTTCCATCGCGCAGCACGGCGATGTCCGTCGGCATGTTGAGATGCCGTTGATCGCGCCCCGCCTTGCCGCGCGTGCCGAGCGCGAGCAGTAGTTTGCCGTCCGGGGTCCACTTCTCGACGACGTGCTCGCCGACGTCCGTCGTCCAGATATGGCCCTCGTGATCGACCTTGATGTGGTGGGCGGTTTTGAAATGCTTCTGCCCCCACGTGCGCAACAGCTTGCCCTTCGCGTCGTAGACCTGCACGGGCGGTTCGGAGCGCGTGAAGACGTAGACATTGTCCTTGGCGTCAACGGCGATCCCCGGGACGTGGCCCCAGACAAAGTCGGCCGGTTTGCCTGGCCATTTCGGATCAACGACCCAGGTGCGCGCCATGTTGACGTGGGGATACTTCGGCTCATCGGCACGGGCGCCGGTCAGGGCCAGGGCCGCCGAAAGGCCCCCCAAAGCCACGGCCAGGCCCAGAATGGGACGGAGAGAGACGCTCATGGCACGAACTCCTTTACGATGCGGGGTCAGGGTTCAGGCATCGTACCCCAGCGGCGCGGCGATGCAAGCGCCGACTGCGCGATTCTTCCTTGCGGCCTTGCGGTCGTGTGAAAGTTATTGGAAAGTTCTCACAATTTTTCCGGGATGCGGCGCATCGTACGAAATGAATGTGCGGGAGGGGGCCTTGATGGTCTTCCAATGAGCCTGCTACCAGGGGGTAGAGGGGTCGTAAGACCTCGAACAGGCCGCGACGACTGTCGGCATCCAGGTGCGAAGGCACCCTTGGCCCGCGTGTTCATGGAGCTGTCTGGGCCGGCTTTGACCACGAGGTTGGCAGCGTCCTCGAGGTTGGGCCGGTCCAGCTTTTTTTATCTCATCGATGTCGCCAGGAGCCGCTTGGGCTGAGCGCGTTGCGCTCAGCCCAAGCGGCTCCTGTGTTTCCCCACCCTTCACCCCAACTTGACGCCCCTGCGGCGGACGCGATATAACCTAATAGTATAAGGGAGACCAAGACACATGCGACCTCGGGAAGTGTTGAACTACGTGCGGGCGGAACCTTTTCGGCCGTTTCGCATTCGGATGACAAGCGGCCGAAACTTCGATATCCGCCATCCCGAGAAGGTCCGGGTTGGGGCAGATTCTCTCATCATCTTCACCCTCGTGAGTGACGACCCAGACCTCTACGATAAGTGGGAGACGGTGTCGCTGCCCTTGGTAGAATCTCTTTCTCACCTCGAAGCGAAGGTTTCCTGAGGGTGGGGCGGCGTGCTGACGCACGCGGCGTTCGGTTGCTCACTCGGTCCACGGAACAGTCAATGACGAAATCCACGTTCGCTTTCATCAGCCTGGGCTGCCCGAAGAACACCGTCGATAGCGAGCGCATGCTGGGCAAGTTGGCCCAGGATGGTTACGCCTTGGTGCCCGAAGCCGACGGCGCCGACATCGTGGTGATCAACACCTGCGGCTTCATCGACGCCGCCCGGCAGGAATCGCTCTCCGTCATTCGCGAGATGCTGGAACTGAAAAGCCAGGGTCGCGTCGGCTCCGTCGTCGTCGCTGGCTGCCTCGCCGAGCGCAAGAAGGACGAACTGCTGACGGAAGTGCCCGGCATCGATCAGATGGTCGGCGTCTTCGGCCGCGAAGAAATCAGCAATGCCGTCGATCGTGCCGTCACCCAGCGCCGCGAGCAGCGCACCCTGTTCCGGCCCGCGCCGGTCCGCGCTCAGGAGGACACCGCCCGGCTGCGCGTCACGCCGCGGCATTACGCCTATTTGAAGATTTCCGAGGGTTGCGATCGCCTTTGTACCTTCTGCGCCATTCCCGGCATGCGCGGCAAGCACGTCACCAAGCCGATCGAGGAAGTGCTGCGCGAAGCGAAAGAGTTGGCCGCCGACGGCGTCCGCGAGCTGATCCTCGTGGCCCAGGACACGACCTATTACGGCATGGACCTGTATGGCCGCGTGCGCCTCGCGGAGTTGCTGCGGGAGTTGGACCAGGTCGCGGGGCTGGACTGGATCCGTATCCTCTACGCCTACCCAATCCACTTCACCGGCGAACTGATCGAGACGCTGGCCGGCGCCGAGAGGATCATTCCCTACCTCGACATGCCGCTGCAACACATTAACGATCGTGTCCTGAAGCGCATGCAGCGGCGCGTCGATCGCAAGGCGACGGAGGATCTGCTGGGCTGGCTGCGCTCCGCGATCCCAAACTTGACTTTGCGGACCACTTTTATCGTCGGTTTTCCCGGCGAAACCGAGGCCGAGTTCGAGGAACTGGCGGACTTCGCGCGGTCGGCGCGTTTCGAGCGTGCCGGCGTCTTCACGTACTCCTTCGAGCCGGGCACGCCAGCGACGCGGCTCGACGGGCATTTGCCCGAAGAGGTCAAGCAGGAGCGGCGCAACCGCCTCATGGAAGTGCAGCAGGAGGTCGCCATGAACTGGACCGGGCAGCAGGTGGGCAAGCAACTGGAAGTCATCATCGACGGTCCCGACCCGGAGGTGCCCGGGCACGTGCTGGCGCGCGGTCATGCCGATGCGCCGGACATCGACTGCCTGGTGCGCGTCAAGGGCAAGGGGCTTCGCGCGGGCGACCTGGCGACGGTCAAGGTCACCGCGGCGGACGGTTACGATCTGGTCGGCCGGCAGCTCGGCCAGGTGAGGTGAGGCATGGCCACAGCGACGCCGACCCGTTCTCCCGTGTTCAATCTGCCCAACCAGCTAACCGCCTCGCGCTTCGTGCTGGGCATCGTGCTGTTCGTGCTGATCGAGTTGCGCGACGTGTTCGACGTGTGGCTGTGGTGCGCCGCAATCTTCGCCCTGGCGGCGGCGACCGACTGGCTCGACGGCTACCTGGCGCGCAAGCTGCAACTGGGCAGCACCCTCGGCCGCAACCTGGATCCGCTGGTCGATAAGGTGGTCATCTGCGGGGCGTACATCTTCCTCCTGCCGCTGGGACCAGAAGGCCCGAAGTCGTCGGGGCTGGTGCCGTGGATGGTCACCGTGGTGGTGGCTCGTGAGCTGATCATTACCGGCCTGCGCGGCTATCTGGAGAACCTGGGGGCGATCTTCGGCGCCGACTGGTTGGGCAAGCTCAAGATGGGCTTACAGTGCGCGGCGCTGTTCGCCATCTTCGCCGCCCTGCAATGGCCGCAGCAACCGCTGTACGTCGTGCGCGACGTGCTCATCTATGCGATGTTGGCTGCTACCACCTTGAGCGGCCTGCAATATCTCTGGAAAGCGGTGACGCTGCTGCGCAGCAACACCTACAGTTGAGACGAGCGGCGGGGTTGATCCCCGCCGGTCAGACGGCGGGGATCAACCCCGCCGCTCGTTTTCCTTGGGAGCCTCATCATGCCTGGATTTGGCATCGTTGGCTGCGGAATGATCGCTCGCTTTCACGCCAAGGCCCTCGCTGAAGTCCCGGGCGCCCGAGTCGTCGCCCTGGCCGACAGCGACGTGCCCAGGGCGCACAAGTTCGCCGGAGAACTCGGCCTCGGCGCCGACCGCGTCTACCCCGACACAGCCCCGCTGCTGACCCGGAGTGATGTGGATGTGGTGATCGTCGCCACGCCCAGCGGTGCTCACATGGAGCCTGCCGTCGCCGCGGCCAACGCCGGCAAGCACGTCGTCGTCGAGAAACCCCTGGAGGTCACGCTGGAGCGCTGCGACCGCATCCTTGAGGCGTGCGACCGCAAAGGCGTGAAACTGTGTACCATCTTCCCGTCACGCTTCGCCGACGCCAACCGGACGCTGAAGGCCGCCGTGGACGCTGGCCGCTTCGGCCGGCTGACTTTGGGTGAGACCACTTGCAAATGGTGGCGCTCGCAGGCTTACTACGATCAGGGCGGCTGGCGCGGCACCAAGGCGCTCGACGGCGGCGGGGCGCTGATGAACCAGGCCATCCACAACGTCGATCTACTCTTGTGGATGATGGGGCCGGTGACGCACGTGTGCGGTTTCGCCGCCCGGCTGGCCCACGAGCGCATCGAGGTGGAGGACACGGCCGTCGCCTGCCTGCGCTTCAAGAGCGGCGCCCTGGGCGTCATCGAGGCCACGACCAGCGTTCATCCCGGGTTGCCGAAGACCATCGCCGTCCACGGTGATCAGGGCACTGCCGTGATTGAACAGGAAGATGTGCTGCGCTGGGAGTTCGCACCGGAGGTGGAAGAGGATCAGCGCGTGCGGCAGCGCTTCGCTCAGAAGGTCGGCGCCTCGGGCGGGGCCAGCGACCCATCGGCGATCTCACATGTCTACCATGCCCGCCAGCTGACCGACTTCGTGCAGGCCCTGGAAACGGGCCGGGCGCCGCTGGTCGATGGCCGCGAAGGTCGCAAGGCAGTCGAGGTGATCCTGGCGTTGTACCGCTCCGCGGAGACGGGGCAGCTGGTCGAACTGCCGTTGAAGTAGCTGAACCACAGAGACACAGAGGCACAGAGAAGACCAGAGGAGAAAAAGCGAAAATCGTCAAAGGAGTGACGCGATATGTCCAGGCAGCGATCCCGTCTCGCCGATTACGCCGTCTATCTCGTGGTGCGGTTGCTCGTCTGTCTGATCCAGGCCCTCTCGCTCAATGCCGCCCGCAAACTCTCCGCCGGCCTCGCCTGGCTGGCCTATCGCATCGACCGCCGCCATCGCGAGGTCGCCCTCGACAACCTCCGCAAAGCCTACCCCGGCCAGTTCAGCGACTCGGCACTCGATCGCATGGTGTGCGCCGTCTACCAACACTTTTGTAGTGTCCTCGTCGAGATCATCCACCTGCCGCGGCGACTTCACCCTGAGAACTGGCGCGACCACATCGAGTTGGCTGGCGGCCGGCGCATGGTCGATTGCCTGTTGTCAGGTCGGCCGCTGCTGATCGTGACGGGCCACTTCGGGAACTGGGAGATGGCGGGTTACGCCCTCGGCCTGCTCGGCTTCCGCACGCACGCGATCGCGCGGACGCTCGACAACCCCTATTTGAACGCCTTTTTGTTGAAATTTCGGGAGAAGACCGGCCAGACGATCCTCGACAAAGAACGTGATTTCCAGCAGATCGAAGCGGTGCTGCGCTCAGGCGGCGTCCTCGCGACGCTGGCCGACCAGGACGCCGGTCAGCGCGGCGTGTTCGTGGACTTCTTCGGCCGTCCCGCCTCGACCCACCGGGCCGTCGCGTTGTTGGCCCTGGAGCATGGCGCCGCGATGGCCGTGACGGGCACGCCGCGCGTCGCCGAGCCCCTGCGCTATCGCGTCATCACGGAGGACATCCTGCTGCCGGAGGATTACGAGCGCGACCCGAATGCCATGCGCGCCATCACCGCCCGCTATACCGCCGCCCTGGAGCGGCTGATCCGTGCTCACCCCGAGCAGTATTTCTGGCTGCATCGTCGCTGGAAGCACCAACCACAGGCGAAGAAGGGCAAGCGCGCGGCGTGAGCCGTCAGCTTGACACCTTCCCCCCCCCTGTTAGAATGGCGCTAGGAATGGCCCGAGCCTGGCGTACCTGGGAGCCCGCTGCCATGAAGTGCCAGAAATGTCACAATCCCGCCACCCTGCACATCACCGAGGTGCTGGGCGACGATCAATTTGAAGAACTGCACCTGTGCGAGCAGTGCGCCAATAAGTATTTGTATGAGCCGCAGCACAAAGGCGCCGGTGTCAAGGGCGCCGGGGTCGAACCGGTCGGCGGCGAGACCGAGGAAGGACTGTTCAACCAGCACGAGTGCCCCCTGTGCGGCATGAAGTTCGCCGAGTTTCGCAACACCGGCCGCCTGGGCTGCCCCAACGACTATCAGGAGTTTCGCGAGGAGCTGACTCCCCTTTTAGAGAACATTCATGGTGAGACGAAGCACTGCGGCAAGACGCCGCGCCGCCTGCCGCAGAACAAGCAGACGCAGTCGGAACTCATCCAGCTCCGCAACCGCCTCAAACAGGCCGTAACCAAGGAAGATTACGAGGAGGCCGCCCGCCTGCGCGACCGCATCCGCACTCTGGAAGAGGGCTGAGGATGACAAGGTGACAAGGTGACCGGGCGACAAGGTGACAGGCAGACCTTCTCGGTCACCTTGTCACCCGGTCACCTTGTCACCTTGTCATCTGCGGAACGGAGGGAGGATCGTGGTGAAGTGCCAGTCGTGCTCCAAGCCGGCGACCGTCCACCTGACTGATATCGTCAACGGTCACAAGAAGGAGACGCACCTCTGCGAAGCGTGTGCCGAGAAGCAGCAGCTCCTCAAGCACCACGAATTGAATCTGCCGGCGATCCTGCAAACGGTGTTGCCGCCGCACCTGGGAGCGCCCGCCGACGAACTGAATCGCTTGATCTGTCCGGTGTGTGGGATAAAGTACATGGAGTTCAAGGCCGAGGGCCGGCTCGGCTGTCCTCACGATTACACTGTCTTTCGGGTGGCGCTGCGGCCTCTCCTGGAGCGCATCCATCGAGCCGCCCAGCACGTCGGCAAGGTGCCGCACAACGCCGAGCAGAACCAGGCCCGGCAGACCGAACTCGTGGAACTCAGACGTCAATTGCGGTGCGCCGTCGAGGCGGAGGCCTACGAAGAAGCCGCCCGGTTGCGCGACCTGCTTCGCCAAAAGGAAGCCGCGGATGAACCTCGATAGCTTGACGCATACCAGTGGTGAATGGCTGCGCGGCACCGGGCCGGAGTCGGACATTGTAGTCTCCAGCCGCATTCGCCTGGCGCGCAACCTCGCGGCCTTCCCCTTTACCAATCGCGCCAGCCCGCACCAGAAGGCCGAGATCGAGACGCTCCTGCGCGAGCGCATCGCCAAGCTCGACATCGACCCCAAACTGGCCTACGTCAGCGTGCCGACCGTCTCGGCGCTGGACCGGCAATTTCTGGTCGAACGCCAGTTGATCAGCCGCGAACTGGCCGCCGGCGAAGGTCCGCGCGGCGTCGCGCTGGCGCCGCAGGAAAATATCAGTTTGATGGTCAACGAGGAGGACCATCTGCGCCTGCAAGTGATGCGCAGCGGCTTCGCCCTCGACGAAGCCTGGCAGGACATCGATCGCGTGGATGACCTGCTGGAGCAGCGCGTCTGCTACGCCTTCAGCGACGACTTCGGTTACCTGACCGCCTGCCCGACGAACGTCGGCACTGGCATGCGCGCCAGCGTCATGCTGCATCTGCCCGTGCTCGTGATGACCAAGCACATCGAGAAGGTGTTTCGCGCGCTGCAGAAGATCAACCTCGCGGTACGCGGCCTGTACGGCGAGGGCAGCCGCGCCTCGGGCGACTTCTACCAGATCTCCAACCAGGTCACCCTCGGCAAGAGCGAGACGACAATTCTCTCGGAGATTCGCGAGGTCATTCCTCAGATTATCACGTATGAACGGCAGGCTCGCAGCACCATGGTGCGCGAGACGCGCCAGGCGCTGCAGGATAAGGTGGCCCGCGCTTACGGCACGCTCTGCTCGGCGACAATGATGACCTCGGAAGAGACGATGGATTTGCTGTCCAGCGTGCGCCTCGGTGTCAACCTCGGGCTGCTGGACGATATCACGATTCCGACGGTCAACGAGTTGTTCATCCAGACGCAGCCGGCGCACCTGCAGAAGATCATGGGCGCCTCGCTCGACGGCGAGGAGCGCAGCGCCGCCCGTGCCCGTTACCTGCGGAACCGCTTGCGCGAACTGGGGCCGCACCTGAATTAAGGTGGACAGCCAACATGCAAGCCCACGGGCAGCCACCCGTGGGCTTGTTTATTTCTCGGGCAATGCGGGAGCAACAACCCGCGGTGGGTGAGCAGCGCCTCTCGACAACTGCGCAATGGACGGAATTATTGTCCATTCTAGGGAGGGAAAAAGATCATGATCGACTCACCTTTGATCAAGGAACTCCTGGCGAAAAACACGCAGAAGAACATCGGCGCCTTCCTTCGGAGTCGCTTTGGCGAGGTTCCGCCGGAAGTGACGAAAAAGTTGCAGGCTGTGCGCAAGGAGAAACGCCTGGCGGAACTGCTGGACTACGCAGCCATTTGTCCTAGTCTGGAAGCATTTCGCGATCGCCTGTTCTCGCGAAGTTCCACTGCCCGTTAGCGTTCCTTCACCGCCTGTGCCTTGACGTTGAACTCGAAGATACCCCCATTCGGCACGTCAGTGAGCAGGCGGAGATTGCGGGTCAGGTTGCCCGGTTCCTTCGGCTGCAGCCGGATGGTTAGCACGTGCTCTGTCTTGCGCTCGTGATTGTCGGCCTCCGCGCCGCACTCCCGATCGGTCCCCTTGATGCCTGTGA
>DASPXY010000433.1:0-2382 GCA_035637055.1 Gemmataceae bacterium
AAATCTCGTAGGTCAGTTCGAGGGGCGTCTGACGGCTGACGTTGCCGTCGCGTTCGGTTTCGCCAGCGATGCACACGACGGCGAACGGGACGCGGTCGGCGATGCGCAGGTAAGGCGAAGGCAGGACGTTGTCGCCGCAGAGCCGGACACGCACGGAGAAATGGCGTGCCGCCCAGAGGCTCGCGACGGGACCGCGTTCATCGAGCAATTCGCGCTCGACGCGCAGCCGTCCGTGCAAGAGGCGCAGGCGAACGGCGAACAGCGACCAGGCGGCGAAGAACCAGACGAGCAGGGCGAGGCAGACTCCGACAACAACGGGGGTGTTGGTCCAGAGAGTCGTCGCGAGCAGCCCCAGGACGGTTGTCAGGAACCACCAGCCGCGCGCTGTGAGCATGGTCGGGTTTGCCTCCCTGAGACCCGCTTGCGGGTTAGCAGCGGCGCTCCGTGCTAACCCGCAAGCGGCCCCCTACACGTCCGTCTTGAGCAGGCAGTGCAGCAGGCACTCGATGGCGCGCGGCAGGTAGTCCGGCTCCTCGTAGAGAGGGATGCCCAGCGGCAGCGTCAAGGTGTAGCCCAGCGCCGTGCGGATCAACTCCCAGGCGCCGACGCGCGGGTCGAGGTTGCGGCGGAATACGCCGCTGTGCTGGCCCTCGGCGATAATCTGCGCCAGGAGGGTTTCGCTCTCGAGATAGATAGAACGCAGCAGGGTAGCGATCTCCTGCTCATCGCTCTCGATCAGGGTCCGGTGCATGATGCGGAACTCCAGGGCGTGCTCGCGCGTGGAGCCGAGATACATCTCCGTGATGGCGTGGAGCTTGGCGAGCGGATCACTAATTGGAGCGGTTTCGGCGTGCCAGCGTTTGAGGGTCGCGGTGCGAACTTCCTCCAGCACCTCCAGGAAAAGGGCCTTTTTGCTCTCGAAATGGCGATACAGGACCGGCTCGGTCACGCCGGCGGTCTCGGCGATTTTCTGCGTGGTCGTGCCCTGGTAGCCGAGGGTGACGAACAGTTGCTTCGCGTGGGACAACAATTGCTGTTTGCGCTCGGCCTTGCGCAGCCGAGCAGCGGGCTTGTTGTTGTCGGCGCGGCGATGTTGCGGGGCGCTCATCGGCATCCTCTTCCGTGCTCTTGCCAGCGATGTGGGGCAGGGTGTTATTCTATCGTGTGAGCAGTGGTTAGTGGATAGTGGTTAGTGGTGAGTGAAGAAAAGACTTTCTCGCTCTTCACTGTCCACTAATCACTCAGCCGAATTGCCTTGACGACCTTGGGTGCGCTGTTTACTGTGGTGACGAAGTCGCGCACCTCTCGAAAACCCCCTCCGCTTCCTCGCGCCCCGCGGGGCGCGGCCCATCTGTGAAGGGACGGTACGCATGGCACCGCGTGGCACGTTTCGCAAAGCCTTCGACCATATCGGCATCCCAACGACCGAACCGCACCCCGGCGAGAGCTGGGTGGCCTTCAGCGAGGTGTGGGTGACCAATCCGCGCGCCCATCCGCAGCGCATCGAATATCTGCGGCCGAAGACCATGCCGCAGGTGCCGAAGGAGAACGTCGGCCTGTGGAAGTTGTGGAATCGGCCCCACGTCGCCTATCGCGTCGATGACCTGAGCGCCGCCCTGGAGGGTGAGGAATTGATCTTTGGCCCGTTCGACCCTGGCGGCTTCGGCGAGGTCGCCTTCATCCTGAAGGATGGCCTCGTCCTGGAATACATGGAGTACGCCGACCTCAGCCACTGGTTCGGCCAACCCAACCCGCCCGGCTGGGAGCCCGAGCCCTTTCAGTAAAAGGAAATCCGCACCGTGGAGGCCACACAGAAGAGTTTCTTGGCCGGGCCGAAAAAGCGCCTGGTTAGCCGCCGCTCCCAATCGGCAGCGAGAACGCCTTCAGCGCGGCGATCCACGCTCCCAGCGAAAGGGCGGCGCGCACGTAGTTCAGCTTCACCCACTGCGACGCCATGGCCTTCACCCTGGACTCGGGGACAATCTGGCCGCGCTGGAGTTTGAGCATCGTAGGAATAAAGTAGGAGAAGGTCATGACCCTCTCCACCAGCGTGGTCATGGCCGCGCCCAGCCACCAGGAACCCCGCGCACACGGGGTGTGCCACGCGGCCACCAGACTCGCAAGGGTCAGCAGAGTAAGGGGCACGGTCGTGACGAACGCCCAGAATCTCGGCCCGGCGTCGGGAAAGCGTGCGGCCTCGCCTTTCAATACGGAGTCAATCCACGGCGGCACAACGATCCGCATCTCGTAGAGCCCGGCACCAAAGGCGACGCCGTGGTTCACGACAAACAGCCACAACAAGACTTCCGTGACGCCTGGCGCCATCTACTGCACCCCTTGCAGGCGGCTAACGCCGAAGCTCAGCTGCCGGGGCCGCCTCCC
>DASPXY010000434.1:0-5315 GCA_035637055.1 Gemmataceae bacterium
TGACGACTTAACCCCTCGCTTGCATCTGTCATAGCTCGGATACAGCAGCCACTCACGAAGGGACCAAACGTGATCGGCCAGTCCCGCCACCATCGCCGGGGTCCGTTGCCGGTAACGCTTCCGCCCGAGCTGCTGCCGCAGGGTCCGCACCGGCTTGGAGAGCCAGGCGGACGACGGTGTTTTTGTTGACCCCGGGGTCGAAGGCGCCGACCCAGCGGGTCACGCGCACCTGGGCCAGTGGTTCGTCCACCTTGACCTCACAGAACTGGGCGCCGAACGACTGGAACGCAAAGTTCTTGGACTTCTCCGCCGACAGCTGGGCCGAGGCTTCCCCCTCCGCTTCTGTCATGCCGCCGCGCTCCAGGATGGTCGCGATTGGCTGGCTGCGCGACGGTTCTCCCGTGGCGACCAGGCGACCATCGCGCAGGGCGACCTGGTCCCCAGCACGGCGTGGCTGCGGTTGAAGCCCTCCAGGGCGGCACAGCCTGCTCCCGGGCGGCGCTTGTTGCAAGCCGACACGCCGTCGCGGAAGTACGTGCAACGGGTCCGCTGCATCACGTTGCCGGCGACGGTGGCCATGTTGCGGAGTTGCGGCGAGGCGCCGGAGAGGAGCGCCTGCGACAGCACCGGGTAGCGCTGGCGAATTACCTCGTGATACGCCAGGTCGGTGTTGGTCACCAGCGCCCCGATCAGGATGCCGCCGCCCAGTTCCTCGATGCGCGACAGGGGGAGGTGGTTGATGTCCACCAGCGTGGCAGGCGTCTGGACCCCGAGCTTCATGAGATCGAGCAGGGTGGTCCCGCCGGCGAGGAATGCCGCCCGCGGGTCGTCGGCCACCTGTCCGACGGCCACGGACTGCTCCTTGGCCTGAACATAGCGGAAAGGATTCATGCCTGGCCTCCCGCGTCGCGCGCTTCCTTGACGGCTGCAAGAATGTTGTTGTAAGCGCCGCAACGGCAAATGTTGCCACTCATCAACTCGCGAATGTCGTCGTCGGTGCGGGCGTGCCCCTCGTTGAGCAGCCCGACGGCCGAGCAGAGCTGGCCAGGAGTGCAATAGCCGCACTGGAAGGCGTCGTGCTTGATGAAGGCCGCCTGCACGGGGTGGAGGGCGTCCCCCTCGGCCAGTCCCTCGACAGTCGTGATTTGCTTGCCGGCGTGCATGACCGCCAGGGTCAGGCAGGAGTTGATCCGCCGGCCGTCGATGAGCACGGTACAGGCCCCGCACTGGCCGTGGTCACAGCCCTTCTTGGTCCCCGTCAGGCCGTGCATTTCGCGGAGCGCGTCGAGCAAGGTCACACGCGGCTCCAGACGCAGGCTGCGGGGCGACCCGTTGACGAGCAAGGTGACAAGTAGTGAGCCCGCTGGATCGATGTCGGCCTGGTCCTGTTGGCTGCTCATGGCGTCCCTCCTCGCTGTCTTCACACCAGAGATTGCAGATGGCGGTCGGGCCTCAAGATGCTCTATCCCCAGTGCCGGCGCTGGCAAGAGTAGGCCCGCGTGCGCCGATCCCCCATCAACCTGGCCCGAGCCCATTGCGGAAGATGACGAGCGCGGGCAGGTTCCAGGCCAGGTCGCGAAGCAGGTCGGCCCGGCCCTCGTTCCCAAACGGGGGTTTGGGAACGAGCGGGAGGGGAGGTGTGCTTTGCTGGCCGGGTGCTGCGTTTAACACGCGCTCTACAGTAGCTTGCCCAGCCCGGCGAAGACGTTGTCCAGAGCGGTGAGGTCGAACCCCCGGCTGGCCGCCTCGTGATCGTGGTCATGCCCGTTGCCGAGGTCGGCGAACGTGTCGGCCGTGAAGCCGACCTCGTCGCGGGCCAGCTGGGTCAGCGACTGGTCGAGGGCCTGGACGTCCTGACGGATTGTTGTCTTGGAGGCGCTCGCCTTGAGATCCATCTGGAGGGCCTGCAGGCTCAGCTGGACAACGTCCAGGTCGGCCTGGATCATCTGCGCCTCGGCTGTGCCCTCCGGCGAGCCGGGGGCGGCGGTCGTCAGCGCGCCGAACAGGCCGTGCGTCTCGCCGAACAGACCGGCGGTGAAATAGACGGTGTTGGCGGCGCCGCCCGCGCCGCCGTTGCCCACTTGCAGCGCCCACAGCCCGTTGATCTGGATCGGCTCGCCGTCGGGATCCTTCAGCCCCCCGAGGGAGACGCCGGTGGCGGCGTCGAAGGCGTTGATGCGGCCGTTGCCGAAGTTGCCCACCAATAGCACGGGGTCGCCGTTTGGGGCGCTGAGTCCAGCGAAGCCCGTCGGCGCGATGGCCAGGCCCCACGGCGAATCCAGCACGCCGCGCGAGATCAAGCGCACCTTGCCGTCGGCCAGGCCGGGCGTGCCGTCCAGGTTGAACACGTCCACGAAGCCGGGGCCGGGGCCGGCCACGTCGTCGTGCTTGGCCGCGTCCTGCTGGGCGTAGGTGACGTAGAGCTGGTTGTTGAGCACCTGCACGTCGAACGGGGCGTAGCCCTTGGGCAGGTTCGGGTCGGTGAACGCGCCGGCCGGCAGCGACGCGACCTTCTGGAAGGCGGCGTCGTACACGTCGATCGTGCCGGCGCGGAAGTTGGAGGCGTAGAGCAGGGCCGTGCTGTTGGGGTCGCCGGCGATGATCGGCGTCGCGCTGGTCGCGCTGGTCAGGCCCTTGTAGACGGCCCCCGTTTGCTGGTTGGGGTCGGGATTCGTAAAGTTGTTTCCCGAGTTGTCCACCGCGATGATGCCGTAGGTGCCGGCCTTTGTCGGGTCGAAGCCCCTCGGGTTGACGGCGGGGTTCCAGCCGACGAGGGTGCCGTCCTCGGTGGCGAACAGGAAGATGGCCGGGGCGGTGATCGGGTTCCCATTCTTGTCTACGCCGCTGACCTGGAATCCTCCCAGCGTGCCGCCGTCGGTGTTGAACACCGTACCGGTGGGGGTGCCGGTCGATCCGAGCGGGTCGCCGGGCGTTGGGATGCTCACGACCAGCGGGTTGATCGCGACCGGCGTGTTGTTCGCCCCCGGGACGTTGTAGAGCGTGGAGACGCCGGCGTGGTTGTCCGAGATCCAGAAGGGGCTGCCGCTGCTTTCCGAGATGCCCCACGGGTTGACCAGGTTGGGATCCTGGACCTGAGCGACGCCGGGCAGGTCTGACACCAGGTTAGTCTGCAGGACGTTGCCGGCCAACAGGCAACGGTCTTCGAGGGCTTCCAGACAGGGTCTGACCTGGAAAAGGCGCGTGCGACGAGTTCCGGTAAACACTATCGACCTCCGAGAAAGGACCAGGGCGAAAATCGGGTTAAGAAGACGCTCCAGAAGACCGGGTCGGCCGTGTCGTGCAGGCTTGATCGGCCATGTTGCTTCCTGCTGGTCTTCGACACCATTGGCGGCGTGATGCCGGCGCAGGAGGGCGGGGCCGCGCCATCGGCCCTCGCCATCGGCGCTATTACGGGGGTGTGCTCTCAGGGTGCCACTCGACCTTTGTGCGAGTGGCACCCTGACTCGATCGAGGCCCGTTCATTCCGGCTTCTGGCGAGAGAAGCCATCAAAACGAACGGAAGAAGCCTGGGCTGAATCCCGGGCTGAAGCGCGGGTCGAAGAACCCGCGGTTGAAGCGCGGGTCAAACATCCCACGGTTGAAGCGTGGGTCAAACATCCCACGGTTGAAGCGCGGGTCAAACATCCTGCGGTTGAAGCCGGGGTTGAACCGGCCCTGGAAGCCGGGCCTGAATCCGCCCCGCAAGTTCGGGTGGACCATGCGAGGAGAACTTCCTCGCATGCGTTGGGCGTGAAGTTGGCCGGGAGCCCCCAGCACTACCAGGAGCGCTAAGGCCCCAACACTGAGGAACAAGAATCGTCGAAGCATGACCGTCCTCCTCTCGTGAGAATTGGATCGGGTCTCGATGGGCCCGATCTCCCAGGTCGATTTCAATCGCCTTGGGAATGCCTGGGCGAATGGGGCCCGCGTGCCGCTTGGCAACGCAGACCTCGTTCCGTGTCAGCCGTGCATCACAGCACAGCACTGAATCCCTGATGATGTCGGGTGCGCATACGATCCTCCTTCCGCGCAGCGAACCGGGCCTTGAAGCGACATCAAGTCGCACCATCGCAGGAGGGCGGGCCGCTCAATCGGCCCCTCGCCTTCGGCGCGACCGCGTCGAGCCACCCTGCTCATGAGGAATGGTAAGGGGATCGCTGTCCGGTTTCTTGGAGGGACTTGCGGCGGTTTAGGCGATTCTTGCGGGTGTCCGGAACTGCCCCGGCGTGACGCCGACGAGCCGCTTGAAGTGATGGGAGAACTGGCTCTGGTCCGAGAAGCCGGCGCTGGCGGCGACCTCCGCCAGGGAAAGGTCCGTGCCTGCTTGCAGAAGTTGCTTGGCCCGCTCGACGCGGCGCAGGATGACGTACTGGTGTGGGGGCAACCCGGTGGCCCGCTTGAACTGCCGCGCGAAGTGGTAGGGGCTGAGGCGGGCGACCGCAGCCAGCTGCTCCAGGGTCGGGCTGGCGTCGAGGTGCTCCTCGATGTACTCGACGACGGCCCGGAGCCGCCCCCGCGGTAGCGCGCCATCCCGCGCGCTCTCAGGCTGGCGGGGTGCCAGGACGTGTCGGATCAGGTGGACGGCCAGGACGTTGGCCAGCGACTCGGCGGCCAGAGATCCCCCGGGGCCGCCAGCGGTCAGTTCGGCATCCACCGCCAACATCGCGGCCCGGAGTTGCGGCAGGTCCAGGCCGTCCAGCGGCGGCACCGTCAGCCGCGCCGGGTCAAGGTCGAACGCCTCGGCAGCGACCCGCGCGACCAACTCCGGCTCCAGGATGATGTGGAGCCAGTCGAAGCACCCACGCCAGCGCCAGCGGACCGGGCTGCCGGCCGGCACCATGGAGACCGAGCCGGCGGGGGGCGGCAGGTGCCGCGTCACCCCCTCATAGCGCAGGTCCAGTTCCTCCGGCGGCCGAGAAAAAAGGACGAGCCGGGGGTGGGTGATGGCGGGCGGGTGGAGTTCCGCGGCGGGCGCCGCGCGGTAGCGGGCCGCCTGCAGGCCCACCCACCCCAGCCGGTCGCTCGCCGCGGCCGCCTCGAACGGGATGATCTTGCGCAGTGCTGCAAGGGGCCCGAGTGGGTCGCCGCGTCCTGGCTCCTCTTGTCGCATCACTTGCGTCCCCCATGAGGTGTCCGGCCGATTTCACCAACTGTTCGTCCGCATTGCAGCTTGACTGCCGCCCGCCGGGGCCGTAGCGTCTTGGCGTATCGGGCCAAGGGGCACCCGTGTGCAGGTGCCAGAGGATGCCGTTGACCAAGGGGCGATGGTCCTTCCAGGGGTGGCCGCGGCCGCCCTGGTGGGAGCGGTCGGGGAA
>DASPXY010000435.1:0-3133 GCA_035637055.1 Gemmataceae bacterium
CAGCAGACCAGCGACGCCACCTTTCGGCTGTTCGACTGGAACCGGCGCGACGCCCAGGGCAAATCACGCCCCCTGGACATCGACAAAGGGCTCGCGTCGATCCACTGGGACCAGGGGCCGGTCACCCCGGTTCACGCGGACGCTTATCAGGGCTCGGCATGCGGGCGACAAACGCTGGTTCACTGCCGCTACTTTCACCTCGAATACGTATCGGAAAACGAGCCTTTTTGGTGCGGCGGCCAGGGAGTGTTGCAAGCAGTGCTGGTGCTTGCGGGCGCGGGACGGCTTCAGAGTGCGGACGGTGAATACGCCCTGCGCGTCGGCCAGACGTGGGTTCTGCCGGCCGCTGCTCTGGCGGTGCAACTTCGCCCCGAAGGGCGGCTCGGCTGTCTCGTGTGCTCGCTTCCCGGCTGAGCCACGGTTTTGCCACCCGCTTGACGAGCGGCGGGGTTTATCCCCGCCGTCCGGACGGCGGGGATAAACCCCGCCGCTCGTCAAGCGGGTCTGGCCAGACAGGAGGATCGCGTGCGCGTCGTCGTGAACCGGTTGTCTGTCCTCGGGCAGAAAACCGGCGTCGGCCACTACACCGCCGAGTTGCTCCGCTGCCTGACCACCCAAGCCGGTGCCGAGCAGATCGCGTGTTACCCCAACGGCTGGGTGTGGCCCTTGCTGCGCTGCTGGTGGTCGGTCCGCCCCAGCGCCGACGCGACCACGACGAGCGCAAGCGTGTTGTCACCGTCGCGGCCTGCTTCCGTTCTGTCCCGAGTCAAGCGTGCCGCGGGACGGGGCCTGATCGCTCTCAAGGACAAGGTGACGAGTCGCAACTTCCGCGCGGTGTTCGTCGAGCAACCGTGCGACCTGTACCACGAGCCCAACCACATCCCCTTGCCCTGCGACCGGCGCACGCTCGTCACGATCCACGACCTTTCGGCTCTGCTTCATCCCGAATGGCATCCTCCCGGCCGCGTCGCCTACTATGAGAAACACTTCCCGCGTACTCTGAGTCAGGCGTGTCACTTCCTCACCGACTGCGACTTTATTCGGCGCGAGGTGATCCAGGCTCTCGGCGTGCCGCCCGAACGGGTCACGCGCATCTACCTCGGTATTCGGCCGGGGCTGACGCCGCTGCCGGCCGCGACGGTGCGGCGCGTCCTGCACCGCCTCGGCCTGCCGCCGCAGTATCTCCTGTACGTCGGCACCATCGAACCGCGGAAAAACCTCCTCATGCTCCTGCGGGCCTACTGCGCCTTGCCCGACGAGTTGCGCCGACGCTGTCCGCTGTTGCTCGTCGGCCGCTGGGGCTGGAACGCCGGCGACGTTGCGGAGCAGCTCCACGCCGAGGCGAAACACCGCGGCGTGATCCACCTGGGTTATGTCCCGGAAAGGCACCTCGCCGCCCTCTACAACGGCGCCCTGGCCCTCGTCTATCCGTCGCTGTATGAGGGATTCGGCTTCCCTCCGCTGGAGATGATGGCCTGCGGGGGCGCGGTGCTCGCATCGACCGCTGGGGCGCTCGTCGAGATCGTCGGCGGTGCGGCGCATTTGCTCGACCCCAACGATGTCGAAGGATGGCGCGATGCGCTGGCGCGCGTCGCGACGGACGCGGATTGGCGACGGCGGCTGGAGTCGGGCGCCGAGGCGCTGACCCGGCCGTTTACGTGGGAGCGCTGCGCCGCCGAGACCCTGCAAGTCTATCGCGACCTGTGTAGCGTTTCCGCAGGGCGCCGACTGGCGGGCTGAAGCCGGAATGGAGAGAAAGAGGATCGCATGCGAGTGATTCTCAATCAGTGGGCCGCCGTGGGCCGCAAGACCGGCATCGGGCATTACGTCGCCGAACTGGCGGCCTCGCTGCCGGAACAGGCTGACGGTGGCGAGGTCGTACTGTTCCCGCCGCGCGGACTGCAGCGCGTCAAGGAGTTTCTCGGTCTGGGATACAGCTACAACCCGTCAGCGGCCGCTTGCGGCTTAGCGCGGCTGCGGGCCGGGTTGCGCGGACTGCTGCGCCGGGTGGGGCGCAAGGCGTTCGCCTGGTACTTCCGGCGCTGCTGTGCCCATGCGAAGGTGGACCTGTACCACGAGCCGAACTACATTCCACTGCCCTGCGATGTGCCGGCGGTGGTGTCCCTGCACGACCTGTCGGTGCTGCTTCACCCGGAGTGGCATCCGCGGGATCGCGTCGCCTATTTCGAGCGTTACTTTGCCGACGGTCTCAAGCGCGGCCGCCATTTCCTGACGATCTCGGAATTCATCCGCCAGGAGGTCATCCGAATCCTGAGCATACCTCCAGAACGCGTGACCTGTGTCTACCCTGGCATTCGCTCGAACCTGGCTCCGCTCGGCCGCGAGCAAGTGGACACGACGCTGCGACGGCTCGGTCTGCCGCCGCGGTATCTCCTGCACGTCGGCACCATCGAGCCGCGCAAGAACCTCCTCATGTTGTTGCGGGCGTACTGTGCCCTGCCGGCGCATCTGCGCGAGCGCTGGCCGCTGCTCCTGGCCGGCGGCTGGGGGTGGAACGCTCAGCCGATCTTCGACTACTGGCACGCGGCGGCACGGCATCGCGGGGTCGTGCAGGTTGGCTACGTCGCCGAGGAAGATCTGCCGGCCGTGTACAACGGAGGCAGGGCGCTACTATGCCCATCGTTCTACGAGGGTTTCGGCCTGCCGCCGGTCGAGATGATGGCCTGTGGCGGCGCCGTCGTTGCGTCCACTGCCGGCGCCCTCGTCGAGACCGCTGGTCCGCGAGCGCACCTGTTGGCTCCCGACGACCTCGACGGCTGGCGCGACGCGATGGCGCGCGTCGCCGAGGATGAGGGATGGTGGCGGTTGTTGCGGCGTGGGGTCATCGAGGCGGCGCGGCCGTTCACGTGGCAGCGCTGCGCTGCCGAGACGTGGGCGGTTTATCGCGCCGTGCATGGCGGTCAGGGTGCGAGCAGGCCGTTGCCGCGCGCCGCGTAGTTCTTGGTTCGTAGTCCCGCCTTTAGGCGGCTTGACGTCAAGCCGCCTAAAGGCGGGACTACAAACCAGGCCAGTGAACCAGCCGCAACCTGAATTGTCTTTATCAGGGACGTTGTGCTATTCTGAAGTAGAGTGATTCCCCGCGGCTCACGGGCCGCGACCTGACCAACCCTGG
>DASPXY010000436.1:0-5162 GCA_035637055.1 Gemmataceae bacterium
CCTCCTCGGCCTTGTCGTAGCGCCCCTCGACGCGATGCAGCTCGCCGGCGTACAGATGCAACAGCGCATCGTCGGGGCGGTTCTTGCGATGGGCTTCGATCAGTCGGCGGAGGTCGTCCTTCAGTATTGGCAACTCACGCTTCCCATTCAGGCGGTCCTCGACGGGAAACCTCTGCGCCTCGCTCGCGTCGAAGATATCGTTGAGCAGTTCCTCGGCCAGCAGGCGGAAGGCGGCATCAGGATCCGGGGCGACGCGGTAGCCCTCCAGGGGCTTGCCGACATCCACGGCGTCGAGCAGGAAATTGGTGCTGTAGTCCTGACGCTTGCGCGCGTCTTGCTGGCGCGCGATGGCATCACGCAACAGCCTCCCCGCTTCGGTGAAGCGCTCGCGCAGCAATTCCGCCCGTGCCCGCTGGAACGTGCTGTCGGGATCATCGGGAGCCACCTTGAGCAGCGCGGCGGTCAGGAGGTCCACCGCTTCCACCTGCTTGTCGCGGAGCAGGTCGTTCAGGAGGAAGGTCAACTCCTTGCCACCGGCGCTGACGTCGCGCGCCAGGGTTTCAACCTCTTTGCGGACCTCGTCGGCGCGCTTGAGCCGGGCGAGGCTGTAGATCAGCCGATACCAGAACTTCGACCGCTGCGCTTTGTCCGCGAAGACGGTGTCCCGGTGTTCGCGGAGCAGCCGCACCGCGGCCTCGTAGTCCCTGCCGAGCCAGTGCGCCTCCGTCTGCCAAAGCGGCAAGTTCGGGTCGGCGGCGTCGGCGCGGCGATGCAGGGCGACCAGTTCCGCCAGTTGTTTGCCGTCGTTGGCCTGCGCGAACAGCAACGCCAGCTGAGCGAACGTCGCCCGCGGCGGTCCGATCTCGTCGTACGCCGTCCGCCACTTGCCGAGCATGTAGCGGCCGTAGACGCGAACCTCGCGAAAGCGCTCGCGCGCGGCGGCGTCGAGCGGTTGAGCCCAGGCGGCGGCGAACTCCTCCTCGGCCTTGGCGTAGGCCCTCTCATTGAGGTAGATCTGGCCCTGATAGTAGCGCAGCCAGACGTCCTCGCGATGCCGCTGGCGGTGGACATCGATCAGCTCGCGCAGCCGGACCAGGTTGCGCTGCACGAGGAGTTCCTGGGCAATGACGGCAAAGGCGTCGCGCGGCACGGGAGCAACGCGATAGCCCTCCAGCGGTTTGCCCGCGTTGGCCACGTCGCGCAGGAAGGCGCCGACGTAGTCCTTGCGGGTCTGATCGTTCGGCATGCGGGCGATCGCATTCGTGAACAGCGGCAGCGCTTCCTCGGCGCGCCCTTGCAGCGCCCGCGCCCGCGCCAGGCAGAAGTCTACCACCGGGGCCGTCGATTTCCGCCGCCGCATCTCGGCGACATAAATCTCGACGGCCTCGGTGTCCCTGGTCTTGAACGCTTCGCCAACGAGGTGATCGAAAACCGGGTCCGGATTGACCATCTGGGCGAAGCGGTCGGCGAGTTCCCCCTTCTGGCCTGCGGGCAGTACCTTCGCCAACTCAGCCAAACTCCCGTCGGCTTCCTTGTTGTCGTCGAGGCTCTTGCGAAACTCTATCGCCGCCTCGCCAGGCTTGCCGAGCCGCGCAAGCGCGACACCCAGGTAGTGACACGTATCACTGTCGTCGCCAAAGAGATCGTGATACTTGCGCAGGTGGGTGAGGGACTTCTCTGGCTGCCCCACGCCGAGGTAGGCGATGCCATAGCAGCGATCAAGGCAAGGCATCTCGACATTGAGAGCACGCACCCGATCGAAGCAGGCGACGGCCTCGGCATCCTGTTGCCGCTGGAGTTTGACAAGCCCGCGGAACAACCAGCGCAGCGCCTCGATCTGTGGAGGAAATTGCACTGCCGGGATACCATCCAGGATGCGCTC
Source organism: Gemmataceae bacterium (assembly GCA_035637055.1). Classification (GTDB taxonomy): domain Bacteria; phylum Planctomycetota; class Planctomycetia; order Gemmatales; family Gemmataceae; genus DASPXY01. Next base: position 1,883 of record DASPXY010000436.1, read on the forward strand.
GGCCTCATCGAGGTTGCCGGTGATGAGGGCGTTGCTCGCCGGCTGAATCCACTTGGCAGCCTTGACCCACTCGGGGAACTGCAGATCCCGGTTGGGGACGAGACTGCCGACCACGGTTGAAACGCGAATGGCTGTATCAAGATCCTCACAGTCATAGAAGCGCCACCGACCGCCTTCGCGGCGCACCCACCAGCGCATCTTGGTCGCCACGCCCTCGACGCGGTGGCGGGCGATCACGAGCGCCTCGTCCGGGTCGTCCAGGAACTTGACCGAGCGGATTTCGGTGAGCGTCCAGTGTAGAACCTGGCCTTGCTGTGCGAACCCCCCCGGAGCGGACGCGGCGAAGCGAGCATGGAACTGTTCTTCCTGACGCGGCGTCATGCCCGGCAAGAGACCGGCGCGGCGGAACTCCTTCATCATGCGGCGCGTGTCGATACAGGGACCGACCCGCACCGGATCCTGGGCCTGCAGGGCGGCGCCCAACTCGTCGAAGAAAGCCTGCAGCGACGCTTTCACGTCCCCCTCGGCTAGCGGGGCCTTGGGGCCGAACGCCTCGGCCACCTCCTTGCGCACCTCCTCGACGTGTTCGACCGGTCGCGGTGCAACACGATGGCCGATCAACAGGGGGCGAAAGATGAACAGCCACCCGATCGCCAGGGACACAAGACCGCCGAGCAGAGCGCCGACGCCAACGAGCAAGCGTTGCTTTTTCATGGGCTTCTCCGGTCGAGTTCCGTGTTTCTCCCCTCTCTCGCTAGAGCGGTTCACAAAATCATGGAGCACAAAATCATGAAGACAACAGAGACGAGAACCCCCGTCCTTTTTGCCTTTCGCTTATGATTTTGTGCTCCATCATTTTGTGAACCGCTCTAGGGGCGAGGGGAGAAAAAACTTGTGCTGTCAGCCCCCTGTCAGTTGATCGAGAATGTACATCTCCAATCCCTCATAATCGCGTTCGGCGCGGTACGCCTCGACCTTCTGGGCATCGACGCCGCGGACGATCTCAAGCAGTCGCAGGAACATCGTGCGGCTGTTGACCAGATGCCGGGTCTGATCGCCGGGGCGCGTGGTGCGCATCGCCTTGACGTCCAGGCCGATGCAGCCGTCGTAGCCGCCGCGCTCCAGCACCCAGACCGTGTTGAATGCCCGGCGCAGGTCCACCGAGCCGAACACCTTGTCCTGATCGTATTTCAGACCATTTTGATCGTTGAGGTGGACGCTCCACAGTTTACCATGCCAGAGAGTATAGGCCATGTCGTCCGATGGATCGAGACCGGCGAGGATCGAGTGGGCCGACTCGATCAGCACACCGACGCGCGACGGTTCAGCGGTGCGATAGACCAGACCCATGAAATGCCCCGGCGTCGGCAGGTACGCCTGATCCATCGGCTCGTTGGGCTTCATCTCGCCCAGGACGCGAATCGTCTTGTCATACTCCAGAAGTGCGTTGATCGCATCGACGATGCGGCCTACCGAGGCGATGGGATCCTTCGCCTCGCGGATGTAGGTGCCCTCGCGCGCCAGCCACAGGACGATATCCTTGCAGCCCATCACATTCGCGATGTCGATGGCCCGCTTCGAGCGTTCGATGGCGTACTTGCGTTCGGAGGCGCTGTTCGACGTATAGCCGCCGTCGATGGTTTTCGAGTGCTCCCACAGGCGCGGCGCGATGAACTCGCAGAACAGCCCCTCGCCGTCGAGCATTTTCTTGACCTTCGCCGCCCCGCGCTGCGTGGCCTGGGGATCGAGGTCGGCCTCGATCACGTCGTCGTCGTGGAACTGCACGCCGTCAAAGCCGAGCTTCTTGTACTCGCGAATTTTCGAGGCGAACGCCACCTCCTTGCGCACCGGCGGGCCGAACGGGTCGGCGCCGGTGCTGATGTTCCACGGGCCGAAGGTGAACCTGTACGAGCGTTTCGTCGAGGCGGCCATTCAAGTTCTCTCCTGGAGATGCCGATACTACTGTGATGTATCGTGTCGAGACGATCCGCCGGGTCGCCCTGCGGACGAAAGCCCTGCGCGATCGTTTCTTTCCCGAGGGTGTTTTGTGAGTCCCCTGCTCATCTCGTGCGAAAGTTGCGACCGGCACTGGGCCGTCGCGACGCCCTATTCTCTCTACGAACAGCAGACGGTGGAGTCGTGCCCGTGTCCGCACTGCGGGGCGTACACGCTCAGCTGCCCCGAACCCGCAGAACCGCCACAGCGCCGAGGGTCGCGGCGTCACAGTTCTGGGGACAATCACCGAGCAACGAGGCGCATTGTAGGAGCGCGCGGAGGCAAAGGATAGGAAAGCCGCCAGGTCACCTGGGCCCAGGCACCCACCAACCGATCGAGACAAAGCACGTCCAGAGAGTTCAGGGGGTTGACGGTGGGAGAATAGGAGGGGTAACATGCAACCGCCGCAGTAGCGGTTGTCGCCGGTCGTGCGCAAGTCAACCCAGATAGGTCGGCCGTCGAGCGCGTGCTGGTAGACAGCCAACAATCGACGGATATTGCGATGGAGTTCAAGGACTACATCGACCCTGCCGAACAGCGTCGTCAATTTTGGCGGGCGTGTCTTGTCTGGCTGGTATTCTGGATAATTGCGCTCTATATTGCCGTTTCCTGCAACCTCATGAGGGAATGGCGGCTCAATAATCTCTATCTCCAGGCCGACGCAGTGATTCTCGACAAACGCCTGGAGCGGGCAGCTACAGACGATTACGGGGAGTACGAGGTCAAGTTCTTTGTTCGCTATCGCGTTCTGGGGGCGAACGAGCCCTGCCAAGGCTGGGCGTATTACCAGGCCTATCCCCAGCCGCGCGACCACGCCACCGCGAAGGGCCTTTTCGACCACTTCAGCGTCGGTGTCGAGTATCCGTGTTGGTACGATCCCGACGATCCCTGGAAAGTTGCCCTGTCCCGAAGTTACAGCACACACGCCTTCCACATCGTATTCACGTGCGTGATTATTCTCGTCGCCTCGCTCCTGTGGATGTGGTGGCAATACACCAAGCAGCGAAAAGAACGCCTTCCTGACGTTCGCTGAGGCGCGCTACGGCAATCTGACCATGTTGTTCGAGCAGCGGCCCGGCAGCTGAACTTCCGCGGTCGGCGCCAAAGGACCACGGCATGGCGACTCAAGACAGGACCGGCTCGGAACTCTTCCTCGCCACCGACTTTCCGCCCGAGAGTGACAGGTTGTTGGCGTTTAACCCCCGCGGCACCCGACTCGCCGTCTCCTGGGAGAACGCGGATCATGTCCGCGTCTTCGACCCGCGCTCCGGCGCCGAGGTCACGC
>DASPXY010000437.1:0-11844 GCA_035637055.1 Gemmataceae bacterium
CCTGACCCACACGTCTTTTACTGCCACGGCCCGTAGGACTCGAAGGCATAACCCACCGAACTGACGTCCTTGTGATCGAAGCCCCCGTGGCTCGAGTAGATGCGCACGAGGTCGAAGTAGTAGGCCCGCACCGCGGGGCCGGTCCCGTAGTACATGCGTGCCAGCGTCCCACGGCCGAGGAAGTCGTCGCTGCCCGTCGAGTCGTAAAAGTCGGCGGTGTCGTAGCCGCCCGCACTGGCGGAGACGTTGACCGAATCGAAGTACGAGGCGGAGTTGGAGAAGCCCGACCCGGACAGGGTGGTGGAGGTCGGCGTGCTGACCAGGTGGTCGTTGCCGGCCGAGTCGTATAGGTAGGCAATGTCGTAGCCGCCCGCACTGGCGTTGCCCCTGACCACATCGAAGCCCTGGGCGTAGTTGTAGAAGCCCAGGCCGGACATGGAGCTGTAGGTCGGATAACTCGAAAAGGTGTCGTTGCCGGCGCTTCAGTTCGCACTGGTCCAATACAAGGAACCTGGTGAACGAGCCGGAAGCGTAAGCGACGGTGTGTCCGTCGCTTACGCTTCCGGCTCGTGCATCACATCCCTGGGCTGGTTGGTGACGCGAACGCCTTGCCTCGTCAGCGAGGTGATGCAGGGGCGACGTTCAAACGGTGTGTTGAGTTGTTGCGGCCCCGTTGAGCTGTCTACTTGTGTAATGCTCGCTCCTGTCTCAGATCGGACACAGATCTGCGAATTTTTTGATACACCCAGCAAGGGAGCAGGAAGCGGATCGACGTTCTGAAAAAGGCTCCACGGCAACTCGTGGTTGGTCTGGCGCCTCGGTGCGTGGGTTGATGTGTGGTAGGCAAAACCCAGACGGTTCTTGCAGCGCGCGCACGTTTCGTATGCTACCTTTCCCTAAGAGCTAAGGAGTTGTCGGGATTGACATCGCGAGGGGCTCGCTCATGGCGGTCAAGAATGCGGTCGGGGATGTTCTGGGCAACTACAATCTGCTCGAAAAGGTCGGCGAGGGAAGCATGGGGACGGTCTACAAGGCCTCCCACTGGGTGTCCCACGAGATTGTTGCGGTCAAGGTGATGCCGGCGAGCATCGCCCGCAAGGCGAGCCTCGTGAAACGCTTCGAGCAGGAGTTTCGCCTGGCGAGCATGGTCGATCACCCCAATGTCGTCCGTGCCCTGGAGTACAACGGCGCTGGCGCAGAGCCGTACCTGGTGATGGAGTTCGTTGATGGTGTGTCGCTCGGCGATCGGATCGAGAAGCACGGTCGCATCCCGGAGGGAGAGGCGGTCTGCCTGATCGGCCAGGTCAGCGAGGGCCTGCACTACGCTCACAGCCTGGGGCTCCTGCATCGCGACATCAAACCGGACAACATCCTGGTCACGCGCGACGGCGCCGCCAAACTGACCGACCTCGGTCTGGCGAAGGAGGTGGACGCGGCGATCGAGTTGACCCGCACCGGTTCGGGTCTGGGCACGCCCAATTTTATGGCGCCCGAGCAGTTCCGCAACGCCAAGCACGCCGACGTTCGCTGCGACGTTTACTCTCTGGGTGCCACGCTCTACCAGATGATCGCCGGCGAGTTGCCGTTCGGCCACGGCGATCCGGTGCGGATCATGATGCGCAAACTCAACAACGAGTTGACGCCGCTCCGCAAGCTCGCGCCGTTTGTGAGCGAGCGCACTGAGCGTGCCATCCAGCGTGCCATGAACCCCGAGCCAGGGTTGCGGCAGGCTTCCTGCCAGGAGTTCCTTGAGGAGTTGGTGGGTCGCCCGTCGTCGCCTCCTGCCACCGGCCGCAGCTCCGGAGTGCATCAGCGGCCCGTTGGCCTTCGCACCACCGATCGAGTGCCACGAGCACAGATCGACGCTCGCCTCGCCGAGGACCACACCCCGCGCCTCACCGTGGCTGCCGCGGACACCTCTCGGAGTGGAGTCCCGACCCTGCCTGCCATCGAAGGAATGGGCGCCGAGCCAACGGTCCCGGCGCAGACGCCGGGAACGCCTCTCCGGAGTGCTCGCTATCTCCCACCGGGGCCGCCTCCTGCTCCCGCGCCTGTGCCTGCCGTGCCCGCGCCCGCCGGAGACGGATCGCGCGACGGCTGGAAGACAGGTCTGCTCATCCTCGTGACGGCCGCGATCACGCTGACTCTCAGTCAGGTTCTTTTTGCCCTCTTCAAATAGCCACGAGCGGGCGCCGATTGCGGCGCCTCGTGCTGGTGTGGTAATCTCCTGATGGCACCCGAATGGGGGAAGCGGCGGGCTACTCCGGTCGCCCCAGGTCCGGGACCGCACAGGAGAACCAATCCATGGCACAGACGCTTGAGGCACAATACCGACCGCTGCTGGAAGCCGTTGCCTTCGCCGCCCGCGCTCACCAGGGTCAGGTGCGCAAGGATGGCCGCACTCCCTACGTCAGCCACGTGTTCCGCGTCTGCCTGGTGCTGCGCGACATTTTCGGCATCACAGATCAGCGGGCGCTGACCGCGGCAGTCTTGCACGACACCATCGAGGACACTACCACGGACTTCGACGACATCACCAATCGCTTTGGTGCCGAAATCGCCGGCTGGGTCGCCACGCTCTCCAAGGACAAGCGCCTGCCCTTCAAGGAGAGAGAAGAGGCATATTGTCGCGATCTAGCCGCGGCACCGTGGCAGGTGCAGGTGTGCAAACTGGCCGACCTGTTCGACAACCTGCTGGACTCCGGTTATCTACCATCGGCGAAGCGTGCCGACGCCGTTCGCAAGAAGCGCCGCTACCTGGAAGCGCTGCAGGCGGGCCTCAAGCCGGAGGCCGAGGCAGCATGGCGGACGGTGGCCCGACTCTTCGAGGAACTCGAAGCGAAGTCGGCCTGAATCCCTGATCGCCCGGTTCCGGCCCGGCATCCACCTTGACAGTTCTCCTCACGCGGCGGTCGGCTCGGCCTGCTGCGGGGTCAGTTGTGTCAGGCGCGCCTCCAACGCCTGCAACTCCAGCAACAGCCGCAGCACGTCCTGATTCTGACGCTTCACTTCCTCGAACACATCGACCGGCGCCAGCTCGTTCAGTTGCCGAAGGATCCAGCCGAGATCCTCGGACGAAACCGGCGGCTCCCGGCGCGGCAACAGCTTCTCGATGCGCAACGGCGCCGCGGCCGTTTCCCCCGGCGTCAGAGCAGGCATGACGAGCAAACGATCGTTGTCCACCCCGAACCGAAGCCTGACTTTGCCCCCCTGGTTCAGCAGTTGACAGGTCATCTCGAAGACGAGGGCGGCAACACAGGCCTGTTCGCGCGGCTCGAAGCCGAGCAGGGCGGCGAGTTGACGGGCGTGGCGACGGGCGCGCAGCGCGTCACGCTTCCGGCGCACCTCAAGCAGCAGAAGAGGAGTGTGCATGGTCGTGTCCTTGACCAGAGGGCGATTGAGATCCATCCTTGAGGCTGCATTCTACTCCGCCAGGGGGCGCGGTGGCCAGACCGGTCGCTGGTAGACTTTAACGGTGGCGCCAAGAATCTCGGAAAAATCACCTGGGAAGCGATTGAAGCCGACCCGTCGCCCGCCCATACTATGTCAGAGGATGGTGGAGATTCCGCTTTAACTCAAGGGAGAACCCCAGTGGCCGACGAACTCAAACCAGCAGCAGCCCCCGAGACCCCAGCCCAGCCGCCGCAGTTCCCGACTGACTACAGCGGTCTGTCGACGGTCTACACCAACTTCTGTCGCGTCAGCGTGACGCCCGAAGAGTTGGTGCTGGACTTCGGCCTGAACACGCAGATGCAGCCGAACCCGACCGAGCCGATCAAGTTGTCGCACCGCGTTGTCATGAACTTCTACACGGCGAAGCGGCTGATGAACGCCCTGATCGGAGTGGTGCAGGCGCACGAATCGAACTACGGCGTGCTGGAGCTTGACTTCCAGCGGCGTGCACGCGGCATGCCGCGTCCCGGCGGCGCCCCTGCCCGGCAGCAATAAGTGACCGGAAAGCCCACGGGCCGCGGCCCGTGGGCTTGCTTGCCTCACCCGGTCACCCTGTCACCGTCGCAGACTGTACGGTACTTCCAGGCCGTGCGCTTCCATCAGCCCCGCATCGGCGAACAGTTGCGCCGCGGGACCGTCTGCGACCACGCGACCACGATCCAGCACCAGGACGCGACCACAGATCTCCAGGATCATCTCCAGATCGTGCGAGGCGATCATCTTCGTCCCCGCCAGGCCCTTCAGCAGTCCGATCAGTTCGCGCCGGCCGCGCGGGTCGAGGTACATCGACGGCTCGTCCAGCAGCAGGATGTCGGGACGCATCGCCAGTACGCCGGCCAGCGCCACCCGCCGCTTCTCACCACCGGACAGGTGAAAGGGCACGCGGCCGGCGCAGTCGGTCAGGCCGACGCGCTCGAGCGCTTCGGCGACGCGCTGCCGGACCTCGTCGGCGGGCAGGCCCAGATTCAGCGGCCCGAAGGCGACATCGTCGGCTACCGTCGCGTTGAAAATCTGATCGTCGCTATTCTGAAAGACAATCCCGACGCTGGTGGGGAGGCGCTTGCGCTGGGCGGCGCTGCCGGGGTCGAGTCCCGCCAGGCGCGCGACACCTGGCGGTGGTGGCAATACCCCCATGAGGGACAGAAAAAGCGTCGTTTTGCCCGCACCGTTGGGGCCGACGAGGCCGACGCATTCGCCGGCGGCGACTTGAAAGGAGACACCCTGCAGGGCTTTCTGCCCGCCGGGATAAGCGTACGTCAGCCCCTGCACCAGGATGGCGTGCTCGACCTGCACGGCGGCCCCTCAGTGGTCTCTCCAAAGGTGAAAAGGCGACGAACTATCGGACGCAACCCCTCCCCCCAACCCCCTCCCCGAAGCGGAGAGGGGGAGCAAGCAAGACAACATCTTTTCTTCTCCCCCTCTCCTCGCAGGGGAGGGGTTTTGTCCGCCAACCCACCCGCTCATTCGTAACAGGCGAATTGCGCCTCGAGCGCACGCCGCCGCCGAATGTAGTCGTCCTGCGGGATCTGCAACTCGTCGAGCAACTGATCCAGTTCGGCGAGCTGCGCGGCCTTGAGGCGCCGCGCATGCACGCGGCTGGCCTCGTAGTTGATGGCCTCGGCGCCCGCATAGCCGGCGAAGGGATCCCAGAGCACGGAATACGGCCAGGCCAGGAAGTCCACCACGCCGAGGCCCCATTGCTGCGTGTAGAACGAACCGCCGCCGGGAAGGATGCCCAGCACAGCCCCCACCACCGGGCTGCGTTCCTGCACGGCGACGCCGTCGGCTTTCATGGCCGCGAACTGCGCCCGCTGCGCCGGGGTGAGCGACACGCAGCCGGACCCGGCCAACGCCAGAGCCACGACTGCTACTCCCGAGAATAACTTACACACAGCGTCCCTCCCCGGCGCCAGGCCGGCTTCCTCGGTTCCGTAAATGTGGGATGGCGCGTTCAGAAATGGTGGTCGTGCTGCATCACCGGGAAGCCGCGGTAGCCGCGGCAAACCGTGACCGTCCAGCGCGACACGGGCTGGCCCCCCTCGTAGTGGGTCACGATAAAAGGAGTTGCAACCTCCGCAAAGGCGCCGGAGAGCCCTTGCAGTGAGTCGCCGCCGACGAAGACGAATGTCTTGCCCGCGAACTGCTCATGGTCCCAGACCGGGTTCGGCCGCCAGAAATCGTACTGACTACGGCGGTCGCCCAGCGCCAGCCCGAACGAATAGACGACCGGCTGTCCCTCGCAGTAGAAGCCGAGAATGCCCGGCAGGCTCCAGCCCGCCCCCGCCAGCACCGGCTCGACGCCCTCCGCGCGCAGCTCCGCACGCACCGAATCGACCGCGGTCGCCAGGGTTCGCCAGCCGCGCAGTCGACAGGTCGGATCGAAGCGCCGCAGCGGCAATGGGGCGTCCGCGGTTGGCGGCCCTGCGAGCTGGGCCAGGAGCGGGTGCGCCCAGGTACTGCGATGCATGATGAGGGTCAGCGCCACCCCCAAGCCACAGGCCAGCCCCAGGAACACCAGGGCCGCATGTCGCTCGCCCTCGTGGGCAGTCTCCAGATGGCGTGCCAGCCACAGCACGGTCAGCACCAGCCCCGAGACGTATGCGGTCACCGGCCAGTTCGGCTCGCCGCCGCCGGTCTTGAAGCCGAACAGCAGGAACACCACGAACGTCGGCGCCGACATCCACCACAGGTAACGCAGTTCCGGCCGCGGCTCGCGCCACGGAGCGTGAGCCGCCATCGCCCGCAGCCACGCCACGAACCAGTAGCCCAGCAACAGCAGGAATTGCACGCCCACAAAGGCCACCGGCCCCAGCCAGCGCACGCCCGCCGAGCGCTCCGACAGGCCCGCCAGGCCGCTGACGTGGCGCAGGCTCACCCAGTCGTTGCGCGCGTTCCAGACAACGACCGGCAGGCAGCAGAGCGCCGCGACCGCCAGCATTGCCCAGAAGCCCGGCCGGGCCACGAGCCGCCGCTGCTGAGGCGACGTCAGCAGGAACAGGACCAGTGACGGCACCCACAAGATCATCGTGTACTTCGCCAGCACTCCCAGGCCGATGAGCAGCCCGGTGAGCGGCCAGGCCCACGTCGAACCGCGGAAAATCGCACGATGGCCCGCGACCAGCGCCCAGCCCCAGCAACAGGTGTAGGGCGCGTCGATGGTCATCAGCGACGAGCCAACGGCGATGAGCGGCAGGGTGAGGGCCAACAGCACGACGACGGCACCCAGGCTTTCGCGGCGCGATACCTGCACCGTCAGGACGTATAGGCTCAGGAGGAGCAAACTCCCGCACAGGATTGCCGGCATGCGGACGGCGAGCATGTCGGTGCCGGTGAGGGCGCGCGACCAGGCGCCGAAGAGTTCACAGCCGGCCCGGATCAGGTAGGCGACGAGCGGGCCCTTGCTGTAGTAACTCCAGTCGAGCTTGCGCGACCAATCCCAGTAGTGCGCCTCGTCGGGGGCGAGATCGAGGGGACAGTTGCAGGCCAGGTAAGCGATGTGGAGGGCGGCCGTGCCGAGGATCAGGCAACAGGCGAGCGTCCGCCAGCGCCACCGCGCCGGGGAAAGAGTCTGCCATTCGCACTCTTCCATGAACACCCCATCTTTCCCGATCGCTGCGCACGCCGCGAGCCGTGCCCGTGGTTGCAGGTTTGGGGTTGTAGTGGGGATCGAAGGGCGAGTCAAGGCGGGTTGCAGGAGCAACCGAACCGAGACACAATTGTCCGCGCCTCAGATTGGCAGGATCCGGACGCGGAATTTCTTCGCGTCCACGACGATGAGAGCGCCTGCAGCCAAATCCGCCTCATGTTGCCGCAGGGCCGCGATGACAATGACTTCCATGTGAGCTGGTAGCACATCGTCGCCGCGAATCTGCAGGACACTGGGGCCAGTTGCGTGAGTGAGGGCCAACACGGTGCCGAAATCCAGGTCGTGAGTGAAAACCACAGAATCATTGGCGCGGGCCCAGTCCATGATGTCGTGATCCGGGGCCCGCGGGTCACCGACGGTGGACCAGTGGACCGCGGACCAACCGTGGCTCTGCAAAACCGGCACCCAGTCCGGCGACAGATTCATATCGACCAGGAGTTTCACACTCATACGCCGGAGAGCGCGACTTCGCGCTCCTCAAGACGCCACGCCGCGTACGTCAACGCCTGGTCGATATCTTCGGGTTCGAGGTAGGGGTAGGCTTTCAAAATCTCCTCGCGTGAGCGTCCGGCGGCAAGCAGTCCCACGATTGTCCCGACGGTCACCCGGAGGCCGCGAATGCACGCCTTGCCTCCCATCACTGCGGGATCGAGTGTGATTCGTGTCAATTGATCCATAGACGGTCTCCAATCGTGTGTCCGAAGCGCTGCAACGTCAACCTCAAAGGTTATTCTAGGCAGCTTCGGAAGACTGCCGCAAGCACTGTCCCGAAAAGTAGGCCGAGGAGGCATTGGGATTCAAGGAAGCCCGTGGGTTGCAGCTCGTGGGCTGGTCGCAAACTTCCGGCGGTCGTTTCTCGTCTTTATGTCAGATAAACCGCGCAGCCAGTGTGCGCGAAGACCATCCTGTCTCGAGCCGCGGCGACCGAGGCACACCGCGGAAGCATCACCATTTAGGAGGTAGGCCGATGAGCCGACGAGTCGCCATTCTCAGCCTGGCATTCCTCGTCCTGCCGCTGCTCACCTGGGGCGTTCCACCCGACCGTCAGAAGCAGTGGCAAAAAGTCCAGCAGGCCATGGACAAGGGTCTCCCGAAAACCGCCATCGAGCACATCGAGCCCATCATCGCCGCCGCCCTCAAGGACAAGGCCTATCCCGAATACATCAAGGCCATCACCCGCAAGATCAGCCTCGAAGGCAACATCCAGGGCAACAAGCCCGAGGAGAAGGTCATCCGCCTGGAGGCCGCCATCGCCAAGGCGCCCGCCGAGATACACCCCGTGATGGATGCCATCCTCGCCAACTGGTACTGGCACTACTTCCAGCAAAATTCCTGGCGCTTCCTCCAGCGTACCGCCACGGGCGAGGCTCCCGGCAAGGACTTCACGACGTGGGATCTGCCGCGCCTCTTCGCCGAGATCGACAAGCAGTTCACCAAGGCCCTGTCCGCCGAGAAGGCCCTCAAGGCCATTCCCATCGCGCAGTACAACGACCTCCTCGAAAAAGGCGACGTGCCCGACGGCTATCGGCCGACCCTGTACGACTTCCTCGCCTACAACGCCCTGGCCTTTTACAGCAGCGGCGCCCAGGGCGGCGCCCGCGCCCAGGACGCCTACGAGTTGCCCGCTGATAGCCCTATCTTCGCCTCCGCCGACGAGTTCCTGAAGTGGTCCCCGAAAACCACCGACACCGACTCGCGCACCGTCAAGGCCATTCGGCTTTACCAGGATTTGCTGCGCTTCCATCAGGGCGACAAGGACAACACCGCCTTCCTCGACGCCGACCTCTGGCGGCTCACCTTCGGGTACAACCAGGCCTTCGGCGAGGAGAAGGCGAAGCGCTACAAGGCGGCCCTGCAGCGCCTGGCCGACGCGAACCCCAAGCACGAAGTCGGGGTGAGGGCGCTGTTCCACTGGGCGTCAGTTCTGCACACTGAGGGGGATTGGGTCCAGGCGCACAAGTTGGCCGTGCGCGGCTCGAAGGCACTGCCCGACAGCCACGGCGGCAAACTGTGCTTCAACCTGGTCCAGACGATCGAGGCCAAATCGTTCAACATCAACACCGAGCGTGTCTGGAACGATCCCTGGCCGAGTCTGCAGGTCAACTATCGCAATATCAACAAGATCCACTTCCGCGCCGTGCCGGTCAACTTCGAGCAGCGCCTCAAGGCGGCGAACTGGCGGCCGGAGCAACTCAATAGGCAAGAGAGGGATGCGCTTGTTCGCGACAAACCCGCACTGGAATGGTCGGCCGACCTGCCCGCGACGCAGGATTACCATGACCGCAACGAGACGCTCGCCGCCCCGAAGGATCTCAAACCGGGCTTTTACTTCCTGCTCGCCAGCCACGATCCCAAGTTCGGTGGCGGCGACAACGTCGTTACCTTCACGCCGATCTGGGTCAGCCAGCTGGCCCTGGTGATGCGCCAGCGTCAGGGGGAGGGTTCGCTGGAAGGGTTCGTGCTCGATGCCAAGACCGGCCAGCCCATCGAGGGCGCCACCGTCCGCGCCTGGCACCTGCAGAACAACAACGTCCGCGTTCCCACTGACCCGACGCAATCCGACGTCAACGGCTATTTCCGCTTCGACGGTGCGATTAATCGCACCTACCTGGTCCATGCGCGCCACAAGGACCAGCAACTCCACACCGCCCACGACTTTTATGTCCATCGCTATGATGCTCGCCCGCAGCCATTTACGCAAACCATCTTCTTCACCGACCGCTCGCTCTACCGGCCAGGCCAGACCATCCAGTATCAGGGCCTGTGCATCAGCGTTGAGCAGCACAGCGACAGTTACAAGGCGCTCGCCCGGCAGGGCCTGACCGTTGTCTTGACCGACCCCAACGGGAAGGAAGTGGCCCGCCGGCAACACCAGGCGAACGACTACGGCTCTTTCAGCGGCAGTTTCACCGCCCCGGCCGATCGGCTCATGGGCCAGATGCATCTTCGCGTTGAGGGTCAACCGCAAGGCGCTGCCAACGTCAGCGTCGAGGAGTACAAGCGGCCCAAGTTCCAGGTAACCCTCGAAAAGCCGAAGGTTCCGTCCAAGCTGAACGAGGTCGTCAACCTGCAGGGCAAGGCGACGGCCTACACCGGCGCCGCGATCGACGGGGCGAAGGTGCGCTATCGCATCGTCCGCGAGGTGCGCTATCCCGCGTGGTATGGCTGGCGTTACTGGTGGCGTGTGCCGCAGCGGCAGCCGGGTCAGGAAATCGCTCACGGTTTCGCCGCGACCGGCGTTGATGGTAGCTTTAAGATCGATTTTACCGCTCATCCGGATGTCAAAGTCCCTGCCAAGGATGAGCCGATCTTCCACTACACGGTCAGCGCCGACGTGACCGACACCACCGGCGAGACGCGCTCCGGCCAGACCGCGATCAACGTCGGCTACACTGCCCTGCAGGCGTCGCTCACCGCCGCCGACTGGCAGACCAAGGCGAAGGCGGTCGAAATCAGCGCTCGCACCACCACTCTCGACGGCGAGGCCCAGGAGGCGCAGGGCACCGTCAAGGTCTATCGCCTCAAGCAGCCCGAGAAGGTCCACCGCGGCAAGTTGCAGGACCACTATTACGGGTCGCGGCAGCTGTGGCGCGGCGGCAAGCTCGTCGAGGAGGAGCCGGCGCCCGACCTGTCCAATCCCAACTCCTGGCCGCTCGGCGACGTCGCCGCCACCCAGGAATTCAAGACCGACAAGAGCGGTAATGTCAAGATCTCGTTCCAACTCGGCGTCGGCGCCTATCGCGTCATGCTGGAGACGAAGGATCGCTACGGCAAGCAGGTGACCGCCCGGCTGCCGCTGCGCGTGCTCGACCCCGAGGCGAAGCAACTCGGTCTGAAAGTGCCCAACCTCGTCAACGCTCCGAAGTGGACCGTCGAGCCGGGCGACACGTTCAGCCTGCTCTGGGGGACGGGCTACGATCAGGCCCGCGCCTTCATCGAGATCGAGCATCGCCGCAAGATGCTCAAGAGCTTCTGGACGGAGCCGGGCCAGACGCAGGTGAGCGTCAACCAGGCGATCACCGAGGCGATGCGCGGCGGCTTCACGGTGCGCGTGACGATGGTTCGCGAGAACCGCGCTTACCTGGAAGCGCGTCATGTCGATGTGCCGTGGACCAACAAAGATCTGAAGGTTCGCTGGGAGCGTTTCGTCTCCAAGTTGGAGCCAGGGCAGAAGGAGACGTGGACGGCGGTCGTCACCGGCCCCGACGCCAAGCGTGCGGTGGCGGAGATGGTCGCCACCCTCTATGACGAATCGCTCGACGCCTATCTGCCGCACCGCTGGCAGCAGAAGATCAATGTTTTCCGCCAGGACCATTCCAACCTGTTCTCGCAGTTCCAGAACGTACCGGTGGCGCTGCACCACCTGAGCGGACAGTGGGCAACGAGCTACAAGCAGACGACCTGGAACTATCGCACCTTCCCGCACGACATCGGCGGCAACTTCTGGGGTTACGCCTACTTCGAGGGTGGCCAGCCGATGATGTTCGGCGGCGGGATGCCGGGCGCCGTGGCGACCAACAATGTGCTGGCCGCCAAGGGCATGAAGAAAGATGAGGGAAAGGAAGCCGCGGCGGACATGGCCCTTGGCGGCTTCGGCGGCGAGAAGCAGGCGCAAGCCCCCCCGCCCGCTCAGGGTGGGCTCCAACAGGCCCCGGACCTGAGCAAGGTGTCGGCTCGCAAGAACCTCAACGAGACGGCGTTCTTCTTCCCGCAGATGCTTGCCAGCAAGGACGGCGAGGTCAAGC
>DASPXY010000438.1:0-4251 GCA_035637055.1 Gemmataceae bacterium
AGGGTCAGTTCTTCGGGGTTGTTATTGGTCGCCACGGGGGCGGTCTTCGTTGCCATTGCGTTGATATTCTCCTTGCAGAGTCACACAAAATCATGAAGCACAAAATCATGAAAACAGAACAGAGAAGAGAAGCCGATCCCCTTGTCTCTTATGATTTTGTGCTTCATGATTTTGTGTGGCACTCCGATCTTACAAGTGCGCCTGGCCCATCAGTCCATGCACGTCAGCGTGGACGCGGCGGCGAATCAAAAACTCCTCGTCGTCGAGCCAGCGCCGCGCCATCGTGCCGAGGGCGAAATCCTCGCTCACGACCGACAGCACCACCGCCTCGACCACGCTCAACTGCGACACCGAGTAATGCGAGTTCGTGGTGAACGTGTCCGCTACTCGCTCCAGTTTCTGGAACATCTCGTCGATGCATTGCAAGGCGATGTCCACCGGCGCCTGTCCGAGCGTCTTCGCGTAGGCGCACGCCAGCTTCGTCTGCTCGCGGGCATCGAGTTCGCCGTGGTAGAGCAGCGTCCGCGCTTCCTCCATCACCGGCTTCGCCTCGCTCTCCATCCCGAAGTAATACCAGCTGCCCGCCACATGAAGCAAGGTGCGCAGGTGGGAGGCCCATTCCTTGCGTTCGCGCAGTTTCGCGAGCGGCTTGCCGTCGGTCACGACCTCGGCCATCTTGCGCAGCAGTTCGTGAATCTCGTCACGCATGCCGAGTTTGCGCAGGCCGCGGAAACATTGTTCTGCCAGTTCGTCGAGTTTGGCGGCGCTCTGGCCGTGCAGCGTTCCGAGCAGCGACCGGAAGCGGCCGACCATCGCCTGCACGTGCGCGGACTGATCGAAGTGCGCGGCCACGAACATGCCCTTTTCCAGGAGTTCGGCTTGCTCGATCACCTCGCTGAGCGCATCGCAGGCCGGCAGCGTCTCGGGCAACAGGTTCTGCGCAAACGTCTCACTGATACGCGGGGCGACGCCCAGCACCGCCTTGACGACCTGGGCGCGATGGGTCTTGTCCTTGGCTGCCTTGCCGCGCGTCTCGTGCAGCAATTCGAGGCAGGTTTTCTCTAGTTCGGCGCGGTCGATGATGTCCGGTAGGGCGGCGAGTTTCTTGCCGAGGTCGTCGAAGTAGCGCACCTGCCACGAACGGTACGGGTTGATCTTCTCGTGAGGCTCCAGGATGCGCGAATTTTGACGTAGCCGATCCACTTTGTAGCGGATGATACGCCCGTTCGATTTCGAGTCCTGACCTTTCGTTTCCTGGCTGAGTTGCTCCAGGTACTCCAGTTGTTCGGGCGGCAGCGGGCCGGTCGGCGGCTTGCCTTCCAGTGCCTGGTGCAGGCGGTAGTCGAACGCTTCCAGCAGGCAGGTATGCACCTCATCCTTGCCACCGAGTACCTCGCGGGCGGACTGACGGAGTTGCCGCGCCCGCTGCTCCTCACCAAGCCGGGCCAGCCCGAAGGCGAGGATCAGGCTGGCATAGGCCTCCGTTTCGGCGGCGTTGTTCTGCGACTGTTCCAGGTTCCTCGCCGGGTTCTTTTGAATCCAACGACGGATTTTCTCCGGGAGCGGCAGCAGCCAGTCGCGGAACGCCCGGAAGCGATCGCTGGAGCGAGCGCCGGAGAAACGCAGGAACGTCGGCAGATCCTGTTCGGAACTGAGGCCGCCTTTGAAAAGGCGTTCCAGGAGCCGGTCGCGCGTCCGCGTCAGGGCCAGCAAATCGCCATTGGAGAGCCGATATAGAGCCAATGCGACCAGCCAGACGGCTCGCACCGGTAGCAGCATCTCATGCCTTTGGAGGAACTCCTGGACAGTGAGCAGGCGCTGGAGCAGTTCCGGCGACGGCGTTTCTTGCTGGGCGGCGCTGACGACGGCGGCGGACAGTACCCGCACGTCGCTCAGCGACGGCTTGTCGTTGGTCAGCAGGCGCGTCAGGTCTTTCTCGCTCAGTCCCGTGCCGCGTCCCTTGCTTTCCTCACGTAGCCAGGTAGGTGCCCACTGAACTGTCTCAGGACTGTCTTCCCACAGGGCGTGGACGAAGCACAGCGTCGCGTCGGACGAGTTGCCGACGGCGGCGTTGAGCAGCGCGAGTTGCGGCCACAGGGCCTGACGCTCGGCGGCGTCGAGGCCGCCCGGCACGTCGAGGAAGCGTTTCTCCAGCGCGTGCAGCTGAATCTCTAGCTCCTTCGGCGCGGCACGAGGCAGTTCCGGCAGGGCGGCGTCCTTCGCCTCCTTCTTGCGCGCCTTGGTCACGGCCGCGGCGTTGTATGCCGTCTCGTTCCCCACTTCCGCACCGCCGTCCTTGCGACCGTGGCGCTTGTCGCGGCCCTCGGGCTTCTTCGGCTTCTCGGGCCTGGGATCCTGATCGTCCTTGCAGATGAACGACTCGAACTCGAACTGAGTCGATTGCACCCACGCGCGCAGGGCGACGTGATCGTGATCGAGGACATAGTCGATCCAGTCTGTCAGCGGTCGGAAGACGCTATCCGGCATGTGCTCGGGCGTGAAGGTGCCGTCGTCCTCGGGGTAGAGCCAGGTGATTTGATCGGGATCCTCCGCGAACAGTTTGCGCACCGCATCGCGCCGCAGCGGCGGGTGCAGGCGAGCGCCGACCGGCAGGAAGAGGTTCGGCAGTTTGAGGTACGGCCGGAACGACTTGCCGGGCAGCACGAGCACCGGCGGGGCCAGTCGCGAGGGCCGCACGCGCAGGACGATGCACCGCTCGCGGCGGTCTTCCTGCTCGCCGACCGCGAACGACAGACGGTTGAGCAACTGATCGTCGGCGCCGCGGACGAACTCATCGAGCGCTTCGACGGCCCGCTCGCGCAGCACCCACATTTCCGCCGGCTCCTGGCTGCCGCCGCCGGTCAGCCGCAGCGCCACCTGGAGCGATTGCTCCAGTTCGGCGTCCTCCCAGCGCGTCTCCACACTGGGGAGAGTGAACTCCAGGATATCGTAAATATCGCGGAAGGGCGCTTCATCGAGGTAGACCCAGTCGCGCGGCGGCCGCAGCAGGACAAGTTTCCCCTCGGGTGCGGTGAGGTTCTGCATGAGGGGGTGCGTATGGCCGATCTCGACCCACAGACGCGGGCCGCGTTCGAGGTAGGCACGCGGGGCCTTCGTGTTGCCGTCGCGGTCGAGGGCGCGCAGCAAGGAGTAGTACGGCGGTCCGACAACTCGCAAGAGGACCGGGGCATCGGTGCCATCGCCGAGGTAGCGGAACGACTGGCGATCGTTGCCGAGTCGCAGGATCTCGGTGACGAGGGCCGGCAGGTCATCGGGCGAGGGCAGCTGGAACAGCACCGGCGTCTGGCCCGTCGGGCTGGCGATGGTCGCCTCGCGCTGCAGCGGCAGCAGTTGCGGCCAGCAGGAGAAGTCCAGCGAAGGCACGTCGAGGCTTTTGACGGTCTGGGCGCCGAGGCGGCGCAGTTCGGTCTGGGCGGCGCGCGGCAGCGAGGCGGCGAACTTGACCCAGACGCGGCCCTCGTCGTCGAAGCCGCCGGTGACGGGGGCCTGACTGGTGGCAGCGGGAATAGCACCACTCGTGAGGGCGAGTTGGAGCGTTTCGAGGTTGGGGAAGCAGAGAATCATCAGCGGGTCACATCCGGGGTAGTGGCGTCATTGTTTCGCCGCGCTTCGGAAAACCGATGGTCCCTCCGAGGCGATCTCTCCGAGGGGCGCAGGCAGGGGATCGGGTGCTGCGTGGGACTTCGTCTCGTTCCCGTCGCCGACCGCTCGACCTGGCCGCAATTCCAACTGCTGTTCCGCTGGCGTATTGACAAACGCCGCCTGGAGGATTGTGGGCGGGTTCGTGCCAGCCAACAATTCGCCATTGCCGCCATAGGGGGAAACGGAGTTCGGGCTTCGTTCATTGCACAGGACAGCGACGCGCGCCAGGATCGCCCGGAAAACAGACTTCTGAAGGGGAATCTCTGTCGCGTTTGCTCCCTCGGTTTCGAGAGAACGAACGCGGCATTGGTTCGCCTTCCAGTCGAGTCGCAGCCCCGATTCCCGGCACAATCCCAACAGCCGATCAACGAGATCGACGACGCCACGACTGGCGGGCGTGAACGCTCTCTGGATCTGCTCTCGGAAGGAGGATGAAGTGTTCATGTTACAATCCGCATCTCCTTTGTGAGAGTCGGCCAGACAGCGACCAACTCTTCCAACCCGGCCCCGCGGTCGAACTGCACTAACCCCTGGCTGAGCGGGAACCACTCATTGACCGCGTGTTGAACGATCTCGTCGGGGACGTCT
>DASPXY010000439.1:0-4396 GCA_035637055.1 Gemmataceae bacterium
ACGCGTTCCTGCGTGCCATGGAGGCGTCGCGGAACTTCGCGCGGAAGAGCACGACCATGGTGCTGCCGGCGGATTCCCCGCTGTTCGGCGTGCTCTTGGACAGCAACTATTTCAACGGCGGCGCTCCGGGTAGCGATGGCATCCGCCGGGAGTTGCCGAGAAAGTAGCTGGGGCTCCAGAGGAGGGAACCAAACATGAGATAGCCGAACAGGGTGCAAGATCGAGTGAGAGTGCACACGAAATGCAGCCAAATGATCCGAGGGAGGTAACGAACATGCCTGCCAATTATGGAGCACCGAGAGAGACGTTGCGACTGCTGCCGGCCGCGCTGCTGCTTACGATCGCCGGGCTTTCGCTCGCCCGGCCGGCCGTGGCGGCCGAAGTGAGGTATGATCCGGGCGACAAGGTTTATTTCACTTACTGCCATTCCCATCCGCCGGCTATGCGCATCAAGCCCGGGGACTCGGTGATGACCAACACGCGTGACGCCTCCAACGACGCGTTCTCCGCCTCCGACAAGACGGTCATGCCAAAGTTGGACCTCACCAAGGTCAATCCGCAGACCGGTCCGTTTTACGTCGAAGGCGCCGAGCCCGGTGACACGCTGGAGGTCCATATCGACAGCATCGAGCTCAGCCGCGATTGGGGATGGGGTGGTTCAATTCCCTACTTCGGGCTGCTTGCGCCGGAATACAAGACCATGATGGTGACGCCGCCTGTCCCCGACCGTCTGTTCATCTGGCGTCTCGACAAGGGCCGCAAAGTCGCCACTCTCGACATGCCGAACAGCAAGATCGGCAAAGTCGAGGTTCCGATCAGGCCGTTCTTCGGCACCATCGGCACGGCTCCGGCAGGGAAGGAGTGCATGAGCTCCCTATTTCCCGGGTCCCACGGCGCGAATATGGACTTCAACGAGGTCGTCGCAGGAGTCACCATGCAATTCCCGGTGTTCGAACCGGGGGCATTGTTAATGCTGGGCGACGGACATTCCGCCCAGGGCGATGGGGAGATCGACGGTGCTGCGATCGAGACGCCGTTCAACGTCAAGTTCACCGTGAACCTGATCAAGGGCAAGAAAATCAACTGGCCGCGCCTGATCAACGACAATGAGATCATGTCGATCGGCAGCACGCGGCCTCTGATTGACGCCCTGCGGATCGCTTGCGCGGACATGGTCGACTGGCTGATGAGCGAGTATGGCTTCGAGCGGTACGACGCCGTTCAATTGCTTGGTCAGACGGCGCACCTTTATATCGCCAACGTTGTCGACCCGCAGTTCTCCGTGGCCTGCGCATTGAACAAGAAATATCTGCCGCGGTAACGCACGCGCGTCGCCGGCGGTGTCTGCGCAAGGCATCGCCGCGGCGCTAGTGCGGCGGATTTTGCAGTTCCTGTCAGTTGTGCAGTAAGCACGTATAGGAACTCCACAGCCCCGAAAAGGGGATCACGATGATCAGCTTTCTGTTCGGCGTCCTTCGGCAAACCTGGGAAATCATGGAAGAGGCTTCGGTCTTCCTCCTCTTCGGCTTCCTGCTCGCCGGGATCCTCGGGATCCTCGTGCCGGGCCGATTGCTGACCCGGCTGGTCGGGACTGGAAAGATCAAGTCCGTGCTCTGGGGATCGGTCGTCGGCGCGCCCATACCCTTGTGCTCCTGCGGAGTCCTGCCAACAGCGCTCGGGCTGCGCAAGCAGGGAGCGACGCCGGGCGCCACCGTCGCGTTCCTCGTCGCGACGCCGGAAACCGGGGTCGACAGCATCAGCCTGACCTACGCGCTGACCGACCCGGTCATGACCGTGTTCCGCCCCATCGCCGGGGTGGCAACGGCGATTGCCGCCGGGCTCGCCACGAATCTGTTCGGCGCCCCGCGCTCGAAGGCGACCGAGCCGCCGCTGGAGGTCGCCAAGACTCCGGCCGCAGGCGACGAGCGATGTCAACACGCAGGCGACCCCGGAGGACATGATCACGCGCACAGGCACGATCACCACGACGACCATGTCCAGGGAGCGAATTCGCTGCCGGACCGTGGCGCCAGCAGGACCTTAGTTAATACGACAAAGCGCATCATCCGTTACGGCTTCGTCGAGTTGCTCGACGACGTGAGCTGGTGGCTCGTACTGGGTA
This sequence comes from Gemmataceae bacterium, assembly GCA_035637055.1. Lineage (GTDB taxonomy): Bacteria > Planctomycetota > Planctomycetia > Gemmatales > Gemmataceae > DASPXY01. Next base: position 2,123 of record DASPXY010000439.1, read on the forward strand.
TCGTTCTATCCGCTGTCGCCGTCGTCGCAATTCCAGCACAGCTGTTTGACGGGATGTGGGGCGGCGGAATCGCCTCGATGGTGCTGATGCTCATCCTGAGCATCCCTCTTTACACTTGCGCTTCCTGCTCGACGCCCATGGCGGCTGCGCTGGCTCTCAAAGGCTTGAGCCCAGGCGCCGTTCTCGTTTTCCTTCTTGCCGGGCCGGCCACGAACATCGGCAGCCTCGTCGTACTGCTGAAGGTCCTGGGCCGCCACGCAGTGGCTGCCTATCTGGTCGCGGTCGTCATCATGACGCTCGCTGCGGGTTTCGCTCTTAATGCGATTTACCACGCCTGGGGGCTCGACCCACGCGCGACGTTCGGGACGGCCGCCGGATTCGTACCGGACCTCGTCAAGGAAGCTGGCGCCGTGCTGCTCACCGGCCTGCTGATCCTCAGCATGTGCCGGACGCACGTTCCAAACGAATGGGTCTGGCTCCGCGACCGAGCCGCGCAGCTGACCGGAATCGCCGTTACCCCGCGCGGTCTGGGGTTCGCAGCCGCCGCCGGCGCGGCGGTTCTCTGGCTCGGGAGCGGCCTCTTCACAGTCGGGCCAGGCGAGGTCGGCATGAGACTGCGGTTCGGCCGGATCCTGGCATCGGATCTCGAGCCTGGGCTGCACTTCAGATGGCCCTGGCCGTTCGAGAACCACCGTCTGATCGCGCTGAATCTGGCGCAGCGGCTCGAGTTCGGACGTCCACCGGAGCTGTCCCGGGAGGAGGCGACGCGCGCGCAGCTTCGCAGCCGGCCGGCCTTTGGATCGATTCCCTTGCCGCAGCAGGCAGGGAGCGGTGTCTGGTTCCAGAAGGAGACGATATCCGGCGACTCCTTCCTGCTCACCGGCGACGGCAACCTCATAGACCTGAGGTCCACGGCCCAGTACCGGGTCAAGGATGCGCTGGCGTTCGCCTACCATCTGGCCGAACCGGAGGCACTCGTGCGCAGCACGATCCTGGCAGCGCTGCGGGGTGCGGTCGCGACCCGCGCCATCGATGCGGTCTACACCACCGCGCGCGAGCAGGTCGAACGCGAGACGCGTGAGGCCGCCCAGTCGATGCTGGACCGCTACCAGGTCGGAATCGAGGTCCTTGCCGTCAGCCTGCTCTATGACCACCCGCCGGACGAGGTCCATAACGCCTTCCGAGACGTCGCCAGCGCCCTGGAGGACAAGCTGCGCACGATCAACCTGGCGAACGTCTTCGCAGTGGAGAAGATCAACCAGGCAAAGGGCGAAGCCGCGGCGATGACCGAGGGGGCGCTGGCCTTCAAGGAGCAGCGGATCGCTGGTGCGCAGGCCGGCGCGGACGCCTTCGCGCTTCGGCTCGAAGCTTACGAGCGCGCCCCTACGCTCACAAAATTCCGATTGCAGCTTGAAACGCTCGAAGACGTTCTGCCGGGTATGCGGAAGTTTGTGCGGCCCGGTGCCGGCGACGTGAAAGACTTCGACATTTGGCTCCTGCAGCCCATCGGTTCGGGCCAAAGCAAGTAGCGAGGCCGGCTTCGCGAGGATCAAGAGACTTTAGAAAGCCGCCGGATCAGGTGGGAGCGAGATGACGAAGGCCATTGGTCAAACGGATAGGATCTGAAGGCGTCGGCAGGTGAGAATGGCGGAACAATACACCGCGGCGAATAAACGCTCGAACGTCGTGCTTCGGCGCACCCTGCCGGCACTGACGGCGGCGCTCACGGCCTGGGCTCTTGTTTCCTCGTTCTTCGCCCTGGACGTCACCGAATATGGACTTGTCACCCGCTTCGGGCGTGTAGTCCGTGTCCTTGCCGAGCCCGGCCTCCACGTCGTTGCGCCATTTGACCGTGTTGTGCGGCTGGACAAACGCATCCTGTTCTTTCGCCCGGCGCCTTCCGAATTTCTGACGATTGACAAGAAGAACCTCGGCGTCGACAGCCTCGTGACATGGCGGATCGCCGACCCAGAACGCTTTCTCGCCGCGCTCGCGACCCCGGCTGCGGCCGAGCAGCGTCTCTCCGATGTCGTCCTGGCGGAGATCGGCGCCGTCATGGGCCGGTATCCGGCGTCCGTCCTCATCTCCACCGACCCGGCAAAACGCAACTACCAGGCCGTGGCGTCGGAAGTCGTTCGCCGCGCCGCCGATTTCGCCCGAACGGCTTACGGCATCGACGTGGTCAGCGTCGATGTCCGCCGCCTCTACCCTCCGGAGCTGAACCGGGAGCACGTCTTCGAACGCATGAAGGCCGAGCGGGCCAAGATCGCCAAG